>NZ_VUMH01000020.1 GCF_009696265.1 Desulfovibrio porci | reverse complement strand
GAAAAGAACAGCGAACTTGCCGGTCTGGACGCATCGCTACAACTTTGTGCGTCCGCATACGGCTCTTGGCAGAAAACCTCCAGCCTCAAGGCTGAGCGGAGGGTGAACAACGTGTTGACACTCTACATCTAGAGCGGATTACCGTTAAGAATGTATATTTTTAACGTTTGAAGACGCCCGCTTCGGCGCTTAACAACGCAAATAAATGGCGTTTACGCCTTCGTGGCGGGCCGCTTTTCAGCACGAAGAGCGGCCCGCCCGCAACACTCCGGCCGCAACGTCCCGCTTGGCGGCACAACCACAGAGGAGACGCGCCATGCCTGTGTCCCGCAAAAGGAATCCCGGATATCTTCTCGCCTGCGTCCTGATCGTGACAGGCCTGTTTTTCTTTCTGATGAGTCGGTCCGCCGATGCCGCAAGTAGCGATTCCGCCTATCCCGCTGCCGGCAAAGCTGAAGTGGAGGCCAAGTTGCGCGCCAAGGGCAAAACGCCCTGGATTGAGCGGGAAAAGGGCATGGGTGTGATGACCCTGAAGAGCGGCGGCACGCTGAGCGAGGATTTTTTCCCGCTGGATGCCTACGAGGCATACAGTTCCGTTGACCTGCGCGACGACATGCCCAAGTTCGCCCCAGGCTATGACAATCAGAAGGGCAAGGCTGACGACATTTCCCGCGCCCTGGAAGCCCGGCTCAAAAAGAATCTGTCTGTCGGCTTCCGGGCGCTGGCCGGGGAAAACAAGGTGGATGTGGTCAGGCTGGCGGAACACGGCGGCGTCAAAGCCTATGTCTTCGTTATTCCCATGGGCGTCGAGCTTGCCGCCATGTCCCCGGACGGCAAGCATTTTTACTACAGGCTGCCCGACGTCCTGCGCACGCTGGAGGATTTTCTGGCCGGGCAACCCGCGCTGGCCAACGTCATCTGGCTGGAGCGCGGCGAGAATTTCTTCATGTTCGTGGTGCAGCGCAAAAAGTAGCGCCGCCCGCTGAAGATGGAAGCAGCCCCGCTTTCGCGGGGCTGCTGTATTTCTGCGGTCATGTGTGTTTGGTCAGGGTTTGGCCGGGCCGGAATAATGTACCTGGACAAGCCTCCAGCCCTGCGGCGTTCTGGCGTAAACCTGGCTTTCGCGGCCCGTCGCGCGCCGGACGCTCCCGTCCCGGCGGCGCGTGGCCGTGAATTCCCAGTCAAATTCCACGACAGCCGCGTCACCGTAAAACCGCACGACCGGCGTGGTCGTCACCTGAAGCGCGCGTTGCGAAAACGTGTCGCGCATAGTTTTGCCGTAAAAATTGTCCTGTATCGCCGCCCAACCGCGTTCATGCCCGCGCGGGTGAATGAAGCTCACCTCAGGCGAGAGCAGCCAGACCTGCTCCGCCCGCCGGATATCGTCCGCATGGACGATGGACTGGCGGTACTTCTCCACCATGCCCGCGATATCCCGCTGATCTTCACGCGCATCCGCCGCCGCTCCCGCTGTCGCGAAAGACAGCAGGGCCAGGAGCAGCGCAAGGCAACATCCGTATATTCTGACCATGAGATTTCCTTATCCGAAACTGTATCCCACTTCCAGGGCCTGGGCGTTGACCGGGATCAGCTTGGCGTAATGCGCACTGACCACGCGCTTGAGCGCCTCCCGCACCGCCGTCAGCGGCAACGCGCCCGTGGCCTTGAGCCAGGCCCCCAGGGCCACCATGTTGGCCAGCTTCACATTGCCCAGTTCGTGGGCCATGTCATTGGCCGGAATATAGACGCTGCGCAGCTTCCTGTCCAAAAGCTCCTCGCGGATCAGCGAGGCGTTGACGATCTGCACGCCGTCCTTGCGCAGGCGCGGCTGGAATTTGTCCAGCGAGGGCTCGTTGAGCACAATGGTGGACAGCGGTTCGCGCACCAGGGGCGAGCCGATGGGGTGGCTGTCCAGCACCACGGTGCAGTTGGCCGTGCCGCCGCGCATTTCCGCGCCGTAGACCGGGATAAAGCTCACTTCCAGGCCGTGTTCCATCCCGGCCTGCGCCAGTAGATTGCCGATCAGCATCACGCCCTGGCCGCCGAAACCGGCCATGATCACGTCCTGATACTCAGCCACGGGGAGCCTCCTTCGCCTGCCCGGCGTCCGCCGCCGGTCCGGACGCGGTCGCGTCCTTGAACACGCCCAGGGGAAAGACCGGAATCATAACCTCGGCAATGCGCCTGTTGGCCGCCACCGGGTCCAGATGCCAGTTGGTGGGGCAGCCCGAAAGCAGCTCCACGAAACCGAAGCCCAGACCGTCGAGCTGCACTTCAAACGCCTTGCGCATGGCCTTTTTGGCCGCGCGCACATGCTTGACCGAATCCAGGGCACAGCGCTCGGCATAGGCCACGCCGTCGAGCTGGGCCATGATCTCGGCCAGGCGCACCGGCCCGCCCTCATTGCTCAGCGAGCGGCCCTGGCGCGTGGTGGTGGTCTTCTGGCCCACCAGAGTGGTGGGGGCCATCTGGCCGCCGGTCATGCCGTAGACCGTATTGTTGATGAAGATGGTGGTGATCTTCTCGCCCCGGTTGGCCGCGTGCAGGGACTCGGCCAGACCGATGGCCGCCATGTCGCCGTCGCCCTGGTAGGTGAAGACCACGGCGTCGGGCCTGGCCCGGCGCACGCCCGTGGCCACGGCGCAGGCCCGGCCGTGCGGAGCCTCCAGGCCGTCCACGTTGAAGTAATCGTAGGTAAAGGTCGCGCAGCCCACCGAGGCCACCAGTATGGTCCTGTCGGCCACGCCCAGCTCGTGCAGCACTTCGCTGACCAGACGGTGGGTGATGCCGTGATGGCAACCGGGGCAGTAGTGGGTGGGACGCTCGTTAAGGACGGGATTGACGTCAAACACCAGACTTTCGCCCGGCTGCGGCCGCAACGCGTCGGCTGATTCCGAAACCTGGGTCATTGTTTTTTCTCCTTGAGCGCCCGGAGGATGGGCTCCGTCAGTTCGTCCGCACCGATGAACAGGCCGGGCATGACCCCGTGCCAAGAAACCGCGGCCGCGCCGTTGAGCGTCAGGCGCACGTCCTCGACCATCTGGCCGGTATTCTGTTCGATAACCAGGAAGCGCCGTCCCGGCGCCAGAGCGCGCAGGGCCTCATCCGGGAAAGGATACAGGGTCACGGGCCGGAACAGGCCCGGCTTGTGCCCCTGCGCGCGCAACTGCCGGATGGCGCTGCGCGCGATGCGGGCCATGGAGCCGAAGGCCACCACGATCAGCTCGGCATCGTCCGTATCTGTCTGTTCAAAGGCGGTTTCCGCGCGCATGGCCGCGTATTTTTCCATCAGCAGGCGGTTGCGCTCGGCCAGGGCTCCTTCGGCCAGATACACGGATTTGAGCAGGCGCGGGGCCGCGCCGGGGCCGCGTCTGCCGTAGCCCTCCAGCCGCCAGTCCTTGGCCAGAGCCCGGATGTCTTCGGGCCGCATGGCGTCCCTGGGAGGCTCGCGGCGCACGGGTTCCTTGATCTGGCCCACAATGGCGTCGCCCAGCACCATGACCGGATTGGCGTACTTGAAGGCCAGGGCAAAGGCCCGGAACATGAAGTCGTAGCATTCCTGCGCCGTGGCCGGGGCCAGGACCAGATTGCGGTGGTCGCCGTGGCCGCCGCCCTTGACCGCCTGAAAATAGTCGCCCTGGGAGGGGCCGATGTCCCCCAGGCCGGGGCCGCCGCGCTGCATGTTGACGATGACGCCCGGCACGTGGCTGCCGGCCATGTAGGAAACGGCCTCCTGCATCAGCGAGATGCCGCAGCCGGAGGACGAGGTCATGGCCGGGACGCCACAGGCCGCCGCGCCCAGCAGCATGTTGGAGGCGGCCACTTCGCTTTCGGCCTGCACGAACCGGCCGCCGTTCTCTGGCAGCAGCACGGAGAGAGCCTCGGGAATTTCATTCTGGGGCGTGATGGGATAGCCGAAATAGCAGCGGCAGCCCGCGTCCACCGCGCCGAAGGCCACAGCCTCGTTGCCCTTGATCAGCACGCGTTCCGTCTGTGATGCGCTCATGCCGCGCCCCCTTCCGCCGCGCTTTTGGCTTTGGCGCTTTTGAACACCCGGATGGCCGCGTCCGGGCACATGACGGCGCAGGAGGCGCAGCCCGTGCACTGGCCGTCCATCTCCATAATTTCATAGCCCTGATGGTTGAAACGCCCCGACGGACGAAGAATATGCACAGGGCAGGCCTCCACGCAGAGACGGCAACCCTTGCAGCGGTCTTCCAGAAAAACTATTCGCGACATATGTTTTTTGCGCTCCTTGCAGCGTCTCCGCGGGCGCTGCGTCCGCATTGGATACGGACCGGGAAACCGGTCCCGCCTACTTTATAAGCATGGCGTCCCCGTAGGAGAAAAAGCGGTAGCCCCGGGCCACGGCTTCGGCATAGGCCGCCAGCATGCGCTCACGCCCGGCAAAGGCCGAAACCAGCATGAGCAGCGAGGATTCCGGCAGATGGAAGTTGGTCAGCATGGCGTCCACCACGCGAAAACTCCTGCCGGGATAGAGAAAAATGTCCGTCCAGCCCGTGTAGGGCTGCACCCGGCCGCAGAGTTCGGCCACGCCCTCCAGGGTCCGCACGCTGGTGGTGCCCACAGCCAGCACGGGACGGCCCTGGGCCTTGGCCCTGGCCACGGCTTCGGCGGTGGCCTCAGGCACCTCCACATATTCACGGTGCATGCGGTGGCCGCGAATATCCTCGCTGCGCACCGGACTGAAAGTGCCGTAACCCACGTAGAGGGTCACTTCGGCCCATTCAAAGCCCCGCGCCGCCAGCCGCTCGCGCAGAGCCGGGGTGAAATGCAGACCGGCCGTGGGCGCGGCCACGGAGCCGGTTTTGTCGTCCCTGGCGTAGACGGTCTGGTAACGGCTGAGGTCCTCTTCGCCGTCGGCGCGTTTAATGTAGGGCGGCAGGGGGATGTGCCCGGTAGCCGCGAAGGCCTTGGCCAGATCGCCCCGCCAGGCCAGCCGCACCCGGCGTTTGCCGAAGGGGCCGGATTCCAGCACCGTGACCCTGATGCCCGCGCCGAAGGCGAAGGTTTCGCCCTCGCGCACGCTGCCGCCGCAACGCACCAGCCCCTCGGCCTCGGCGCTGAAGGCGTCCGCGCCGCCGGCCTTGTCGGGGGAGGCCCGCTCCATGACCAGGGGCAGGGGCGTGAGCAGCAGAAATTCCACTTTGCCGCCCGTAAACCGCGATCCCAGCAGGCGGGCCTGGAGGACGCGCGAATTGTTGGCTACGATCAGCGCGCCGGGCGGCAACAGGTCGGGCAGTTCGCTGAACATGGCGTGACGCAGTTCAGGGCAAGGATCGGGAGCGCCCTTGCGCGGCATGACCAGCAGACGCGATGCGCCGCGCTCTTCCGGAGGGAACTGGGCGATCTGCTCCGGCGGCAGATCAAAACGGTAGCTGCTCAGAAAAAAATCGGCTTCTTCGGGAATCATGGCTGTGGCGGGCCTCGCTGCTGCGCCCGGCCTGTGCGGCAAGCGCGTCTTATTTATTATCGGCTTCATTTTCCGCCGGATTCTTCCGGCGTCGGCATCCGCCTCCGCGTCATTCCGACGGAATGACGAAGGCCTTGCTCAACATCGCTGAACCGCAGATCCGCCAAGCGCGACAGACTGAACATTCAGAACCCCAATTTGTCGGCGCGGTCTTTTTTGATCTGCCCGTTTTGACCCGGCCCGCCGCCGGGCTTGTCAGGGCGCGGCGGAGAGGCTAGGCTGTGTTCCTGAATCCGGACGGCCTGAGCGTCCGGGGGAAGGAGTATAGCCATGCGACGCACGCTTGTCACCCTCGCTCTGGGGCTGGTCCTCGCCGCCGCCCAAGGCTGCGCCTCCATGGGCGTCGGCAATCCCTTTTCCAATGACCCGCTCACCGGCGGCGCGGACGCGGCGTCCAGCCAGCTGCTGGGCGTGCCCCTGCCCGCCGGCATGCAGCGCTACGCCTCGCACGGCTATATGAATTACGGCGCGGACGGGGGCCGTGAGGGTCTGGAAACCCTGCGCGGCAATGTGGACGCCGCGCAGGCGGCGCAGAGCATGTTCACAGCCCTGCAGGGCCAGGGCTGGCAGCTGCGCCTCTCCCTGCGCAAGGGGGACCGCTCCCTCTACGTCTACGACAAGGGCAACAGTCTGGCCGTGCTGGCTTTCCGCCGCCAGACCGTGCTGACCATTCTTGAAATCTGGACGGGCGGCCGCCTGCCCGACGGCGCGGCCCTCAGCCTGCCCGGCGCGGCGGAAAGCGGCGCCGAGCTGCCCGGTGAGGAATATCCGCCCATAAGCGGCGAAAGGGGACAGAGCAGCCCCACGCCGCCACCCGCGCCCGGCGCCACCGAGCAATGGGGAGGGAGCGGCGACCAGGGCGGCGGAGCGCCCGCCGCTTCCGGCGGCTTGCAGGAGCGCAATCTGTGACCTGCCCTGCCGCGTCTCTTGCCGCCCCGTTTGACCAGAGCACGCGCTTTGCCCACAAGCGCCTGCATCTGGGCGTCTGCGGTTCGGTGGCCTGCTACCGGGCCACGGACCTGCTGCGGGCCTGGCTCAAACTGGGCGTCCACGTCTCGGTCACGCTCACGGACGGGGCCCGGCGCTTCGTCACGCCCCTGCTCTTCGAGTCTCTGGGCGCACTGCCGGTCTATGGCGGCATGTTCGAGCCGGGCCAGGATATTTTCGCCCATCTGGAACCGGGGCAGCGCGCCCAGGCCATGGTTGTGGCTCCGGTCTCGGCCGACGCCCTGGCGCGTCTGGCCCACGGCGCGGCCTCGGACATGCTCTCGGCGCAGGCCCTGGCCTTTGACGGCCCCCTGGTCCTGGCCCCGGCCATGAACCCGCGCATGTGGACCCACCCGGCCGTTCAGGCCAACGCGGCCCTGCTGGAACAGCGCGGCGCGCGTTTCGTGGGGCCGGACCGCGGCGGCACGGCCTGCGGCGACGAAGGCCGGGGACGACTGGCCGCCCTGCCGGAAATTTTTCTGGCCGGTTTGCGGGCTCTGGCCCCGCAGGACATGGCCGGGCTGCGGGTCATGGTCACGCTGGGGCCCACGCGTGAGGCCTGGGACGGGGTACGCTTCTGGTCCAATCCCTCCAGCGGCCTGATGGGCGCGGCCCTGGCCGTTTGCGCCTGGCTGCGCGGGGCCGAGGTGGCGGCCGTCTGCGGGCCGGGGGTCACGGCCTTTCTGCCGCGGGGCGTGCGCCGCCTCGACGTGACCGGCGCGCGCGAAATGCACGAGGCCGCGCGAAGCCTCTGGCCGGATATGGATATGGGCATGTTCACGGCCGCCGTGGCCGATTTTTCGCCCGATCCCCCGGAATGCGGCTGCGGGCGCAAATTCAAGAAATCCGAGGCCCCGGAAGGCTTCAGCCTGAAATTCAGTCCTAATCCGGACATTCTGCAAAGCCTGGCCGCCGTGTGCCGTCCCGGCCAGAAAGTGCTGGGCTTCGCGGCGGAAACCACCCCGGACATGGACGCCCTGCTGCCTCTGGCGCGCGCCAAACTGGCCCGCAAAAAGGCCGACCTGCTGGCGGCCAACCGCGTCAACGCGCCGGACAGCGGCTTTGGCGCGCCCACCAACAGCATGGCCGTGGCCGACGCGCACGGCCGCGAGGAAATCTGGCCCTCACAAAGCAAGGCCGATGTGGCCTGGGAGCTGTGCTCATGGCTTTTGCGGATCTGAATCCGCTGGGCGCGCTCTGGCAGAGCCGTGGCCTGCGCTGCCTGCTGCTGCCCGGCGACGTCCCTCCGGAACGCTCGTTCGGCGCCGCTTTGCCGCAACCTGCGCGCCGGAATACGCAGCCGGTCCGCCCGGCGTCGCCCGTCGCGCCCGCCCGCCCGGCACATCCGGCTGAGCCGCGCCGCCCGCCACGCGCGGAGAATTCCGCCGCCCCGATGCGGGTTGCCGCCGAAGCCGGCCAGACCTCACCGGCCCCACCGACCTCCTGGAACGACGGCCGCTGGCAGCCCTTGCCGCCGCACGTCTGGCCCGCGCCCTGGCGGGAACGTCTGGCGGCCACCCGGCCCGGCCTGGTGGTCTGGACCTACTGGAATCTCGGCCGGGATATCTGCGACGCGCAGGGCGCGCGCGACAGGCAGCGCCTGGACCGGCGGGCCTTTCTGCAACGCCTGCTGGGCGATCTGGCCCATCCGGCGGGCACCCATACTTTCTGGCCCGCCTGCCTGCCAGTCCAGGATGCAGGAGAGGCGGACGCAAACGGCTTCGCGCCCCATGCCGACGCTTTCTGGTCCGGCGTGCACAAGCTGGGCGCGCGCGGCGTGGTGGTCATGGGCTCGGCGGCGGTCAAGGCCCTGGCCCTGCCGGGCGGTCTGCGCCCCCTGCAGCAGACCCGCCATCACGGGCATCTGGTCTGGGTGCTCTGGGATGTGGAATATCTGCTGCACGAGGAACAGCGTTACACGGCCATGCTGGCTTTTTTACGGCAGGCCCTGCGCCAGGTGGTCCGGGCCTGACAGACGGCCGGACAGACACACTCAAGGGAAACGGGAAGAAGATGTTCATCGCCATGGGTCTGATGCTGCTGGGCATACTGCTGGGGCGGCTCCTGCGCGGCCAGCGCTGGCTCGGCGCGCTGAGCCGTTGCATTACGCCCGCCATCATGCTGCTGCTTTTTTCTCTGGGCGTGGCCGTGGGCGGCAATGAGGAGCTGATGCGCAATCTGCCCCTGCTGGGCGGCAAGGCCCTGCTGCTGACCCTGGCGGGCGTGGCCGGTTCCCTGGCCTGTGTGGCCGTGATCCGGCGCTGGTTCCGTGATTTTCCCCCTCCCCCCGGCACAGGGAACTCCCCCAAAACGCCTGTTGACGTCCAGCCGCCGCACGGCGGCGGGTAACGAGCCGGGAGCCTTACGTCCCTATGTCTGGAAGCCTGTTGATTCTGGCCTTTTTCGGCGCGGGTCTGGGTCTGGCCCGGCTGGGCCTGATTCCCCGCTATTTTGTGGAGCATGACGCCACGCTCTACCTGCTCTGGCTGCTCATGGGCCTGGTGGGCCTGTCCATCGGTTCGGACCGGCGGCTGGGAGAGATTCTGCGCACCCTGCGTCCGCGCGTGCTGCTGGCCCCCCTGGCCACCACTGTGGGCACCTTCGCGGGCGTGGCCGCGGCCAGCCTTTTTCTAGCGTACAGTCTGGCGGACTGCCTGGCCGTGGGCGCGGGCTTTGCCTATTATTCCCTGTCCTCCATCTTCATCACCCAGTACAAGGGCGCGGAACTGGGCACAGTAGCTCTGCTCAGCAACATTTTGCGCGAAATCCTGACCCTGGTCGGCACGCCGCTGCTGGTGCGCCTGCTGGGGCCGCTGGCCCCCATTTCCTGCGGCGGGGCCTCCACCATGGACACCACCCTGCCGATCATCGCCCGTTACGCGGGCCGGGACTGGATTTTCATCTCCATCGTGCACGCCATGGTTCTGGATTTCAGCGTGCCGTTCTGGGTCATCTTCTTCTGCACCCTGTAATCTTGACATGCCTTGAGCATGGTACGGCAGCTTGCCAGACGCTGAAAAAGTCGTAATTCTTGTTGAAGATGCACGTTAACCCAGCGGAGGAAAGCCATGCCCCGGATGCGTTCGGCCAAACAACAACTGAAGCAGTATTTGCAGAGTCCGCAATGGCGGGAGCATCTGGATGAAATCACCGCGGGCGGCGCGGCCCATGTGGGGCCGCTCTTTTCCTTTCTCCTGCTGGGTCCGCAGACCATGCACCGGGCCGCAACGGCCCTGGGCCTGACCACGGCCCGTCTGGCCGAACGCGAACCCGAGGCGGCCCGCAACATCATCCGCCGTTTCATGTGGCATATGAATGAGGAGTCCGGCAACATCGGCTGGGGCATTCCCGAGGCCTTCGGCGAAAGCCTGGCCGCCAGCCCGCTCCTGGCCAAAGACTTCCACCGCGTGCTGGCCTCCTACATCATTGACCTGGGCCGGGACGACAATTACTGCGACAACGATCTGCTGCGGCGTTCGTGCTATTGGGCCATCGGCCGTCTGGCCCAGGCCCGGCCCGAACTCTGCGTTGCCGCGCGACCCTGGCTGCGCAAGGGCCTGGAAGACAAGGACGTGATCTGCCGGGGCATGGCCGCCTGGGCTTTGGGCCGCCTGCCGCCGGATCTCATGGACGCGCCCGCCCTGCGCCGCCTGGCTGACGCCGGACACGACGAAAGCTGTGAACTTTTCGACGGCGACCGGATCTATGAAAAAAGCGTGAGCGGCCTGGCCCGAGAGGCGCTGGAACGGGTTGTCCCCGCCGGGACGGCATAGCGGAAGACCATCCGCGCGAATGCCCAGGGCGGATGCGTCTGCCCTGTACGGATGCCGGGCCGGCGTGGACTTTGCCGGAATTTTCGCCTAAAATTCTCTTTTTCCGTACCCCGCAGCCCTCGCAGGACATACCATGCCCACACAGGATCGCATCCGCAATTTTTGCATCATCGCCCATATCGACCACGGCAAATCCACCCTGGCCGACCGTATTCTGGAACTCACGCGGGTGGTCAGCGCGCGCGAGGCCCGGCAGCAGTATCTGGACAAAATGGATCTAGAACGGGAGCGCGGCATTACCATCAAGGCCCAGACCGTGCGCATTCCCTATCTGGCCGCCGACGGCCTGGAATACGAACTCAATCTCATCGACACGCCCGGCCATGTGGACTTCAACTACGAGGTTTCGCGCTCCCTGGCGGCCTGCGAAGGCGCGCTGCTGGTGGTGGACGCCACTCAGGGCGTGGAGGCCCAGACCCTGGCCAACGTCTATCTGGCTCTGGACCACGACCATGAAATCATCCCGGTGCTGAACAAGATCGACCTGCCCAGCGCCGAAGTGGACCGGGTCAAGGCCGAGATTGAGGAAAGCATCGGCCTGGACTGCGCCGAGGCCCTGCCGGTGTCGGCCAAGACAGGCATGGGCGTGGACGCGGTGCTGGAAGCCATCGTCCGGCGTCTGCCCGCGCCCAAGGGCGATCCGGACGCGCCGCTCAAGGCCCTGATTTTCGACTCCTGGTACGACAGCTATCAGGGCGTGGTGACGCTGTTCCGGGTCATGGACGGCGCGGTGCGCCTGGGCGACCGCATCCGGCTGATGAGCACGGGCAAGGAATACGAGGTGCTGCGGCTGGGCGTGTTTTCGCCCGAGGCCTCGGACGTGAAGGAGCTGACCGCCGGCGAAGTGGGCTTTTTGTGCGGCTCCATCAAGGAACTGGGCGACGCCCGCGTGGGCGACACCCTCACCCTGGCCGACAATCCGGCCCGCGAAGCCGTGCCCGGCTTCAAAGAAGTCAAACCCATGGTTTTCTGCGGGCTTTATCCCACGGAATCCGACGAATACGAAAACCTCAAGGCCGCCCTGGAAAAGCTCCAGCTCAACGACGCGGCCTTCAGCTTTGAGCCGGAAACCTCCCAGGCTCTGGGTTTCGGCTTCCGCTGCGGTTTTCTGGGCCTGCTGCACATGGAGATCATCCAGGAACGCCTGGAACGCGAATTCGAGGTGGGCCTCATCGCCACCGCGCCTTCAGTGGTCTACAAGGTGGACACCGTGGACGGCAAAACCCTGGAAATCGACAATCCCAGTCATCTGCCGGACCCGACCAAGATCCGCGCCCTGTATGAACCCTACGTAAGCATGGACATTCATGTGCCCAACGAATACGTGGGCAATGTCATGAAGCTCTGCGAGGAAAAGCGCGGCACCCAGAAAAATCTGCACTACCTGGCCGCCAACCGGGTGGTGGTGACCTATGAAATGCCCTTTGCCGAAATCGTCTACGACTTTTTCGACCGCCTCAAATCCGCCACGCGCGGCTACGCCTCCATGGACTACCAGCCCATCGACTACCGCGATTCCGACCTGGTGCGCCTGGACATCATGCTCAACGGCGAGCCCGTGGACGCCCTGGCCGTCATTGTGCACCGCGACAAGGCCTATGCCTACGGCCGTTCCCTGGCCCTCAAGCTCAAGCGCACCATCCCGCGCCAGCTTTTCCAGGTGGCTATCCAGGCGGCCATCGGCCAGAAGATCATCGCCCGCGAGACGGTCTCGGCCTTCCGCAAGGACGTCACCGCCAAATGCTACGGCGGCGACATCACCCGCAAGCGCAAGCTGCTGGAAAAGCAGAAGGAAGGCAAAAAACGCATGAAGCGCATGGGCAATGTGGAATTGCCGCAGGAGGCTTTTTTGGCCGCCCTCAAGGTGGGCGACGAGTAAGCCACGCCACGCGCGACACACCGCCCCATGCGGGTCGGACAGACTGAAGGCAACGGCCGCGAAACGCGGCTTTGCGCTGCCGCGAGTTCGTTTCCGAAAACGTTTGTTGTAATGAAAGATATAAAAATCAGACGTTTAATATAAGATATTCTCCCGTTTTTTGATCGTGTTGACTTTTTCAACGTTTTGACCGCCCCGCAAGGGGCGGTTTTTTCTGTCAAACTCGTCCGGGCAAATGTGATTTTTCCGCACACCGTATATAATTTTTTCTCCTTCTCTTCCGAATAAAAGAATTGTACTGGAACAACCGGCGGTAATGACGAAGCCAAGCGGCGGGACAGCAGTCCCGGCTGTTTTATGTCGCGCGGCCTGACCGGCATGTGGACTTGCAGAATGCCTCGACGAGGCAAAGGGCGAACCTGATGAAGAATCTGAAAATCTGGCAGAAGATGGCCGTGGGCATCGGCCTCATACTGCTGCTGGCCGTATCCATCAGCGCGGTATCCCTGAACGTGATGGGAACTGTGGAGCGGGAAACCACCCATATCAAAGAGGCTTTCGCGCCCCTGCAGCAGCGTGCCAATGTCCTGAACCAGCAGGTGACCGCCATTCCCGGCCAGATGCTCGCCTTTCAGGAGGGCAGCGCCAAGGCCTGGGAGAATGTTCAAAGCCTGCTGGATCAGACCGACCAGAGTCTGACCGGCCTTGCGGCCCACCTCAAGGCCAATCCCGACACCATCCCGGACACGGGTAAAACCGCAGCGGGCCGCAAGGCCTTTGAAAGCCTGAAGACAACGCTGCTGGAAACGCACGCGGCCCAGCAGGAGCTGGTGGCCCTGCGCAAACGGATGAACGAGGCAGGCGCGAGTCTGCTGAGCGAGACGCGGGCCTACATGCAGCGGATGAACGCGGTGCTCAACCAGTTCGTGGCGGAGCAGAACAGCACGGAAGCGGCCAGAGCCCTGCCCCTGGTCCAGGCCGGGCAGCGGATCATGGACGCCATCAATTACCTCCGCGTCCGCATGTTGCGCAGCCTGTCCGAAAACAACCGGGAGTATGCCAAAGACAACCTGCCGGTGTTTTTTCCCGCGCTGCTCAAACAGGTGGACGAACTGCTGCCGCAAATAAAAAGAGCCGACCTGCGGGAACTCCTGACCAACCTGCGCGTCCATATTGAGGAATACAGGGACGCCCAGGCCCAAACGCTGCAACTCTGGAAGCGCATCGACGAGCTTGACGCCCGGCGCGATCAGGCCTGTGAGGCGGGCATCCTGGCCGCGCGCGGCATCGCCGGAGCCGGCGACAGACTCCAGGATGCGGCCATCAATGCCGTGGACAAGCAAAGCGAAAGGGCCATCACCCTGATTTACACGGTCAGCGCAGTCGCCCTGCTCGCGGGCCTGCTGATCGGCCTCGTGCTCACCCGCGGCATCACCGGCCCGGTGAGCCGGGCCCTGCGCTTCGCCCGCGCCGTGGCCGACGGACAGCTGGACCAGCGGCTGGGCCTGGCCAGAAAGGATGAAATCGGCCAGCTCTCCGTGGCGCTGGACAGCATGGTGGACGCGCTGAACGAAAAAATCGGCGAAGCCGAACAACAATCCCGCAAAGCCGAGGAACAATCCCGCAAGGCGCAGGAGGCCATGCACGAGGCGGAACGCGCCGGCCAGGAAGCACAGGCCAAAACCAGGGCCATGCTGGCGGCTGCGGACAAGCTGGAAGCCATGGGCAATGTGTTTTCCTCGGCCTCCACCCAATTGTCCGCCCAGATCGAGCAGGCCGACAAGGGCGCGGGCGAAGCGGCCCGGCGCCTTTCGGAAGCGGCCACGGCCATGAACGAAATGGACGCCACGGTTCAGGATGTGGCCCGGAACGCCGGTTCGGCCTCTTCCGCCTCCACGGAAACCAAGGGAAAAGCCCTGACCGGCGCGGGCATTGTGGAGAAGGCCGTACAGAGCATTGAGGAAGTGCATCGCATGTCCATAGCGGTCAAGGAGGACATGGCCCAGCTCAATGAGCACGCCCAGGCCATTACCCGGATCATGAACGTGATCTCGGACATTGCGGACCAGACCAACCTGCTGGCCCTCAACGCGGCCATCGAGGCGGCGCGTGCCGGTGAGGCCGGGCGCGGTTTCGCCGTGGTGGCCGACGAGGTGCGCAAACTGGCTGAAAAAACCATGGCTTCCACGCAAGACGTGGGCAACGCCATCACGGCCATTCAGGAGAGCACAAGCAAAAGCATGGACGCCGTAGACGCCGCTGTGGACCAGATCGGCCAGGCCACGGAGCTGGCCAGCGACTCGGGCCGGGCGCTGGAGGATATCGTGGCCACGGTGGAAGCCACCGCCGACCAGGTCAACGCCATTGCCACAGCCAGCGAGGAGCAGTCCTCCGCCAGTCAGGAAATCAATCAGTCCCTGATCCTGGTCAGCGACAGGGCCAAGGAAACCGCCATCGTCATGGCTGAAGCGGCCAAGGCCGTCGAGGAACTGGCCGGTCAGGCCCAGGGCCTGACGCGGCTGATTCAGGAACTGAAACAAAGCTGAACGAGGGCGTGTCGACACCATGTTCTTTTTTCTCTGGTCGCGTCAGCGCTGTTGTCTTTATTCCAGTCGCACAAGTCACTGTCGCGGCTGCGGCTTGCTTGAAGGGAAAGCCCCTGTCCGATAAGCGCAAAACCCGGAGCGGCGTCTGTCGCTCCGGGTTTTGCGCTTATCGGGCGCGGCAACTGCGCCGTATGCCGTCAGAACGCCCTCCCTCCGGCAGAAAAGACTGTTCAGCGTTTGGCATAGCCCCGCAATACCTTATTCAGGCCGACGCCACACTATTCCACCTAGATGGACGCGGCATAGCGCATCACCCCCTTGCCCAGAGCGCAGCCTTGGAAGAGGGAAAAAACGCGTTCCACATTGCTGTTGACATTTTTTCATCTTTTATCAGCGACGCAACCCGGCGGGCAGGGCGAAATAAATCCGCGCCGACAGATCGAAAAGAGAGCCGGGCAGAAAACTGGCCCACCAGAACAGACGGTACTTGCGCGACAGCTTGCGCCAGGGCGCGATAGCGGCGCGGGCCTCGGCGTTGCGCCCCTCGCGCCAGAGGGCCACGGCCTTCTGAAAGGCCGCGCGCCGCGTCAGCAGGGCCGCCAGATCGGCGTGCTCCGCGTCATAGCCGGGATAGAGGCGGCGGTGCTTGTCCAGAATGCGCAAGGTCTCATCCGCGAACTGGCCGAATTTGCGGAACGTGGTGTTGGCCCCGTGCACCCGCCAGAGGGTCAGGGGCTCATCCACGTAGTCCAGCTCCCAATCATGGGCGATGCGGTAAAAGACGTCGGCCTCCTCGCAGACGTTGAGGCTTTCGTCAAACCAGCCGCCCTCCCGTGTCCCGGCATCGGCCGCCAGCCCGGCCAGAGCCTCGCGCCGGATCATGGCCGAGGACATGGAAATCCACTGTCGCTCCATGAGCGCGCCGAAGACCATGCCGCGCGCGGGCCGGGCCTCGGCGAAGAGGCGCTTGAGCACACGTCTGCCGTCAAAAATCTCCGTATCCGTGCAGACCAGCCCCACCCGCTCATTGGCTTCGAACAGGGCCACCTGTTTTTCCAGTTTTTGCGGACGCCAGAGATCGTCGCAGTCCAGAAAAGCCAGATAGCGGCCGCGCGCCTGAGCCAGGGCCAGATTGCGCGCCGCGCCCAGGGGCACGGTTTTTTCACCGCGAAAATAGCGCAGCCTGGGACCGTAGCTCCGGGCGATGGCCGGGCTGTCGTCCGTGGATCCATTGTCCCAGAAGACGACTTCAAAATCCTCAAAGCTCTGGGCCATGAGGCTGTCCAGGGCCGCGCGCAGATCCCGCGCGCTGTTCAGGCAGTTCATGATCACGGAGACGGCGGGAGTGCTCATGGTTTGGCGCCCTCCGAAGTATTCCCGGAACCGCTCAGGCCCCGCGTCCGGCGAAAGACCCAGTATTTGCAGAGCAGATAGACAACAACCGGCACCAGCACCACAGCCACGGGCATGGCCAGTCCATAGCTCAGGCCGAAGCGGACGAGCAGCCAGACAATGCAGGAGTTGAGCCCCAGGCCCACGGCCTGGGTGGCGGCGAAACGCGGCAGCATGGCCCGGTGGCCGCCCCTGGCCTGAAAGGTCCAGAAGCTCTGGCCCAGATAGGAAACGGCAAAACTGATCAGATAGGCCAGACCGTTGCCCAGCAACAGGGGCATGGCCCAGACGTTCACGAAAAGCAGGCCCAGCAGGGCGTAACAGAGGGTCGCCGCGCCACCCACCAGGCCGAAGCGTATCCAGCGCCGGGCCAGCAGGCTTTGCACAAAACGCCGCAGGTCCTCCCAGGTGGGGACAAAGCCGGTCATAGGGTCTTTTCCACAATATAGCGGGGCCGCCGCCGCACTTCAGTAAAAATCTTGGCGATATACTCGCCCATGACGGAGAGGCAGAACAACTGCACCGAGCCCAGCAGCAGAGCCACGATAATCAGGGACGTCCAGCCCTGTATGACCTCGCCCTCCAGATACTTGAAAAACGAAACCAGACAGCAGACCAGGGCCGCGAGCATGCAGAGCAGGCTCATAAAGCCCGCCAGACGCAGGGGCGCCGCGCTGCAGGAGGTTATGCCCCTCCAGGCGAAGGACAGCATTTTCAGCAGGGGATATTTGCTTTCTCCGGCCTGCCGCGAGAGCCGGGAATAATAGACCTTGCCGGTCTTGAAGCCCAGCGTGGGGAAAAGCCCGCGCAGAAAAAGCGTCTGTTCCTCAAAGCCCTGCAGGGCCTCCAGCACGGGCCGGGCCACCAGACGGTAGTCCGCATGGTCCGGGATCAGGCGCACGTTCAGCCAGCCCATGAGGCGGTAGAAGAAATGTGCCGTGCCCCGCTTGAAAGAGGTATCCGTGCTGCGGTCGTTACGTACGCCGTAGACGATGTCGCAGCCCTCCGCATAGCGGGCCAGCATGTCCGGGATGACGCCGATGTCGTCCTGAAGGTCGGCGTCCAGGCTGATGATGCAGTCCACGCCCCATTGGCGGGCCATGTCCATGCCGGCCCAGACCGCGTTCTGATGCCCGGCGTTGGCCGCGAAGCTGACGCCCCGGCAGAAAGGATCCTGACGGTGGCGGGCCTCAAGCAGTTGCCAGGTCCGGTCGCGGCTGCCGTCATCCACATACAGGGCGTAGCTTTCGGGCCGGATCAGGCCCTGAGCCTTGCAGCGCTCCAGCAGTTCCGCCAGGGCGGTCAGCGTGCGCGGCAGGGTTTCCTCCTCGTTGTAGCAGGGGACGACCAGGGCCAGCAAAGGGGCGGGACGGGCGGACATGACGACTCCTTCAGACGGAAATAACGGAACAGCCTTGCACGGAAGCCCCTTATGCCGACACGGCGCGGGCCAGAACCGCGCAGACGTTTTCCGCGTCCTCCCGGCTCAGGCCGGGGTGCAGGGGCAGGGTCACCAGTTCGGCATAGAGCCGCTCGGTGACCGGCAGGCTCACGGCGCCGCCGCCGAAAAAGCTCAGCAGATGGTTGGGCTTGTAATGCACGCCCGTGGGAACGCCCTCCCGGCTCAGGGCTTCCTTGACCGCCTCCTTGCGTCCGTTGAGGATGCGCACGGGCAGGATGTGCGGCACAATGAAGTCCTCCGGATCGGTGCGCAGCAGGGCCGCGCCCGGCAGATCGGCCAGACGTTCGGCGTAGACGGCGGCCAGAGCGCGCCGGGCCGGAATGAATTCGCTCTCCAGCCGGGAAAGCTGCACTCTGCCGATGGCGGCCATGAGGTTGCTCATATGATAGCGCCAGCCCTGCCGTTTGACGTCCGGGTCCCAGGAGCGCGCGCCGGCGAAACGCTTCTGGGCGTCATTCTCCACGGAGAGCAGGCGCGCGTCCGAGGCCAGACGCGCGGCCTCGGGGTCAAAGGCTACCAGGCAGCCGCCCTCGCCGGAAGTGATGTTTTTGATGCCGTCAAAACTGAAACAGACCATATCCCCGAAGCTGCCGATTTTGCGCCCGTGATGGCGGCAGCCGAAGGCGTGGGCCGCGTCCTCCACCACGCGCAGACCTTTGCGCCGGGCGAAGTCATAGACCTCGTCCAGATGCCAGGGGTTGCTGGCGTAGTCCACGGGCATGACCGCGATGGTGCGGGGGGTGAGGCGTTTTTCCGCATCCATGAGGTCCAGGGTGCCGGTTTCGGGCAGCACGTCGCAGGCCACGGGCACACAGCCCGCCGCCGTAACAGCCTGAAAGGAAGCCACAAAGGTCAGCGACGGCACCAGCACTTCGGCCGGGCCGTCCGTGACGCGGCATTGGGCGGCCACGGCGTCCACAGCCAGATGCAGGGCCGCCGTGCCCGTATTGACGGTAATGATCTGTTGCGGCGTCACGCCGAGATAGGCAGCCAGTTCTTCTTCGAACAAACGGGTTTCATTGCCCATGCCCAGATAGCCGTCTTCCAGGATCACCCGACTGACGGCACGGGCTTCGGCTTCACCCACGATGGAACGCGAAAGACGCAAGGCCATGTCGGCCACCCCCCGCAGATTGCAAAAGTTCTCCGGAAGCGGCATGCCCCGGAGAACTTTTGCAATACCCTCTATCGCCGTCCGGAGCAAGCTCCGGGGCGGCATCGGGGGAGTATTGCGCGCCGCGTCCCGGCCTCAAACTACGAGCCGCTCAAATCGATATCACAAAGCAGATTGTCCAGCTCCAGCAGGATCAGCAGACGGTCGTCCAACTTGCCGATGCCGCGGATGTATTCGGAACCGATGCCGGCCACCACCGGCGGCGGATCCTCCACGGTGCCGGCCGGAATGCGCAGCACCTCGGAAACGCCGTCCACCAGAAAACCCACGATTTTCTGCTCCAGTTCCATAACCACGATGCGGGTGTTGCTGTCGTGCTCAAGGGCGGGCATGCCGAAGCGGGTCCGCATGTTGATGACCGGAATCACCTTGCCGCGCAGGTTGATGACCCCTTCAATGAAGGCGGGAGCGCGCGGCACCATGGTGATCTGCATCAGGCGGATGATTTCCTGAACGGCCAGGATGTCCACGCCGAATTCTTCCTCGCCGATGCGGAAGGTGACCAACTGGATCAGATCGCCGTCGTGCTCGTCATGTCCCTGGCCTTTCATCTCGTCCGTAGTCTGACTCATGGCAAAACCTCCTCAATGCGGCCCGGGCACGCCGCGTGTATCCTTTCTCTATCGGCCGCAATGCAAAAGACTTGAGAGCGCGCCTTTCTCACGCGAGCACCGACGCCCAGCGCGGGGGACGCATAATTTTTGCAAACTTCCCGCAACGGCATGCGAAACCGGAACAGACAGCTCCAGCCGGGTAAAAGGGGGCTCTTGCCTCCGCTCAGCCCCAACTTTCCGCCAGGGCCCGCTCGTCCGGCTCCAGATAGTCCAGCCAGACCCGGCGCAGGGCCTCGAAATGGTTGATGCGCAATTCCCTGGCCCAAGCGCTCTTGACGTCCCAGGGCTTGGGGCCGTGAAAATGCACGATATGCGCCGTGTCCAGGCAGTCGGCCTGATACGGGGGCCGGTTCCAGCGGCCCTCCAGGCGGGTGATGCGCCTGCCGAAAAAATAGTTCAGCAAAGACTGGTCCAGATTGCCGATACTCCCCACATTCTGGAGGGAAAAAGCCAGAAAATGGTCGATCAGGCCGCGCCGCCGCAGCCGCGCCAGATTGAACAACACCACGCCGCTGGAAAATGTCCAGATGGGAAAAGGCATGGGCACGGTATAGCGCCGCTCCCGAAACGTATAGGAAAGCGTCTCGTGATCGTGGTAGAAAGGGGCCGTATGTTCACGCGCCATACCCATATACGGAGGCAACGGCCCGCTGAAAAGCTCATCCAGAGGGCGGTAAAAAAGCACGTCCGAATCGCAGTAGAGCACGGCCTCGTCCCCGGCCAGTTCCGGCACCAGGGCCAGCTCCAGCTTCAGAAAGCAACCGATGCTGGCATAGGTTTCGGGCGGCAGCAACTCACGGCTGAGACGGGGCCGGTAGCGGGCCAGCGGCACATTTTCACGCGCCAGTCCCTCCAGCACCTCGGTCTTGTCCCCGGCATACACGCAGAGACAGGGGACACCGGCCCCGTGCAGGGCCCGCAACGAACGCACGGCCACCTTGAGCAGCAGCATGTAGCGCGGATTGTCGTCAATGCAGAAGACGGTCTTCATCCGCGTCTCCGCTCAGATGACGGCGCAGCAGCTCGGCATGTCCGGCCATGTCCGCCGGATTGAAATCATTGACCGCCGCCAGCACCCTGCTCAGTTCCTCGGCATAGGGCGTGCCTTCCACCAGGGGTATGAAGGCCTCCAGCGCGCTTTCCACGCCGCCCCAGTCCGTTTCCATGCGTTGCGGCAGTTCCCCGAGCAGGTCCAGCAGCGCATGCCGGTGCTCGTCGGCCAGACGCATGTCGCCAGCCGTGGCGGCCAGGCCGTTGTGCTTCTGCAAAAGGCGGATCTGCTCCAGGGCCTCGGCCATGGCCGTCTCAAAACCTTGCAGCAGATTCTCGGCGGGCGGCACGTCGGGCAGGCAATCTTCCATCTGACGGGTCAGTTCCGTAATCTGCTCCACGCCCAGATTGGCGGCCACGCCCTTGACCGTGTGCGCCAGACGCGCCGCGCCGCGATAGTCCCCGTGCTCCAGCAGATCCCGCAACTGCGCGGCGCTCTGGCCGTAGTGCTCCACAAAACGGACCAGCAGCTCATTGTACAGTTTTTCATTGCCGCCCACCGTGGCCAGACCGGCCTTGGCATTGATGGCCGGATGGAGCGGAGGGGAGGGAGGAACGGCGGGCGGCGTCGCGCCGTCCGCGTTTTCTTCCGGCCGCTCCGCTTCACGCATGGGATTATGCGCCAGCCCACCGGGCAGCCATTCCTCCAGCGCCGCATACAGCGCCGCCGGATTCACGGGTTTGGTCAGATAGTCGTTCATGCCCACGTCTCTGCCGTCCATACGCGAACCGCTGTCCGTATGGGCCGTCATAGCCAGGATGGGCAGTTCGGACGGCGAATGTCCCATCTCCCGGATCCGGCGGGTGGCCTCCATGCCGTCCATGACCGGCATCTGCACATCCATGAGCACCAGAGCCACGGGTTGACGCCGCACGCATTCCACGGCCCGGCTCCCGTCTTCGGCCACGGCTACGGCCAGACCGGCCTGCTCCAGCAGTTCCCTGGCGATCTGGCGGTTGATCTCGTTGTCGTCCACCACCAGCACTAAGGCGCGCTCTCCGCCATGCCCGTCGTCCGCGTTCGCGTCCTCGCTGTCCCCGGTCGCAATCGTCGGCGCGCGGGTTTCCTCTTCCGGCGGCAGGTCGAAGTCCAGCTCAAAACTCAGGCGGCTGCCCCGGCCCGGCGCGCTGTCCACCTCAATCACGCCGCCCATCAGGCCGACCAGATGACGGGCCAGCGCCAGACCCAGGCCCAGACCGCTGCCGGAACGGGTCATGGACATGTCGCCGGGCACAAAGGGTTCGAACAGTTTGGCCTGATTCTCGCTGCTGATGCCGGGGCCGCTGTCGGCCACGCAGAAACGCAGACGCACCTTGCCCTGGGTTTCCCTTACAGGAGCCACGGACAGCTCCACGCCGCCCTCGGAAGTATACTGCACGGCGTTGTCCAGCAGAATGCGCAGCACTTCCTCCAGATGCCGCTCGTCGCCGAGCAGATACGCGGGCAGGCCCGGAGCCGCGTTCAGGGTCAGGGAAAGCTTTTTCTCCGAGGCTTCGGCGGCCACGCTCCGGCGCAGCAATTCCAGAAAGCGCCCCAGAGGAAAGAGCGTGCGCTCGGGGCGCAGGCTGCCCTCGTCCACGCTGGCGAAGTCCAGAATCCGGTTGAACATGTCCAGCAGCGTGCTGCCGGCCTTGTTGATCTGGGAGAGATACTTGCTCTGGTTGGGGCTCAGCCTGGTCTGCAGGCACAGGTAGCTCATGCCGATGATGGCGTTCATGGGCGTGCGTATCTCATGGCTGATCCGGCGCAGAAAATCTTCCTGCACGGTGGAGGCTTTCCGGGCGATCTGCAGGGAGGCCAGCGCCTGGCTTCTGGCCCGGATGGCCTGCTGCCGGCTGGCGTGCGCCGCGGACTCGGCCGCTTTGAGCTCCTGAATGCGCGACAGCAGGACGCTCTTCATCTTTTGCAGGGAGTCGAACATGCCCGCCAGTTCGTCGCCGTATTTCAGACGCAGGGGCGGGGGATCGTCCCCGGCGGCCACCTCTTCGGCATAACGCCCCACCAGGGCCAGCGGCCTGACCACCCGTTTGTGCAGCGTGAACATGATGGCCGCCACATTGAGCGCCAGCAGGATCAGACCGCCCACGGCAAAGCCGAGCGTCCACCATACGTCGTGCCTCTGCACGGACATGTGCGCCAGAAAATCCTGATAGCGATGGGCGCGCAGCTGCCGCCCGGCATTGAGAATTTTGCCGGGAATGAGCGCCAGCTTGGAGTCGGAGATCCATTTCAGGGCCTGCCGGGGCTGGGGATCGCCCTCAACGGTAAATCCGCCCTGCTCGTCGGGATACAGGCCGCGCGCCCGCATGACGGCCACTTCGGTCAGCCGGCTCAGCAATTCGTTCTGGTCCAGGCAGAACTGAAGCAGTTCCCTTCCTTCCGTGTGCAGGTCGAGGCTGTCCGCGATCCGCTGCAGAGAGCGCTCATCCCCCGCCAGAAACGACGTGGGCGGCCGCGCGACGATGCCGCGCTCCGCCAGGATAAGATTCTGCCAGTCCTTCAGCCCCCTGGCGCTGGGCGCGCTGACATAATCCAGAGCCAGACGGTATTTGTCGTCGGCATTGGCCTGCAACTCGCTGAACAGGGCGTCTATGCGGTAGAAGTTACGCAGCAGGCCGTTGACTTCCCGCAGCTCGCGTCCAAGGCCGAAAAAGCAGACGCCCAGCAGGAGCACCAGGCCCAGCTGCACCAGATTGGACGTTTTGATAATGGCCCGGATCGTCATGCATTTCTCCCACCCACCGCAATGGCGCGTTCTCTCTCGACGGTCTTCTTGATGTCTTTGGCCTAGTACCATAGGTTGGCGGAAAAAGCATCTTCCAACCCATCGCCGGAAGCGGCGATGGCACCCCGGCCCGCGCCGGGCACGGTGACGCCATGCCCGCTTCCGTTTCCCGCCCCTTTTCCCGCTGTATTCCCCACCTGGCCCTGCTCACGGCCATGTGCGTCTGGAGCACCTCTTACGTGGCTCTGCGCATCGCGCTTTCGGGGCTCACGCCCCTTCAGGCCATGGCCGGGCGTATGCTGGTGGCCAGCCTGGTTTTTCTGCCTCTCTGGCCGCGCCTGTTCCGCGATCTGCGCCGCCAGGGGCACTTGGGGGCCCTGCTGCTGATGGGCTTCTGCGAACCCTGCTGCTATTTTCTGTTTGAAACCCACGCCCTGCGCCTGACCACCGCCTCGCAAGCGGGCATGGTGGTCTCCCTGTTGCCTCTGATTGTTGCCGGCGTGGCCTGGGTGGCGCTGGGCGAGCGGATCAGCGGCCGGGTCTGGCTGGGCTTCGCCATGGCCGTGGGCGGGGTGGTCTGGCTTTCACTGGCCGCCGCTCCGGCGGACAATGCGGCAAACCCCCTGCTGGGCAATACGCTGGAAGCCCTGGCCATGCTCTGCGCCGCCTTTTACACGGTCATCGCCCGGCGGCTTTCCCCGCTCTACAATCCCATGCAGATCACGGCCGCGCAATCCGGCCTGGGCATGCTTTTCTTCTGCCTGCTGCTGCTCTTTCTGCCGGAGACGAGCCGCCCCATTTCCCTGGGCCTGGAACTGCCCGACTGGGCGCCGTGGGCCAGCGTGCTCTACCTCGGCGGCTGCGTGACCTTCGGCGGCTACGGATTGTATAATTTCGGGGTCAACCGGCTCTGCGCCGGGCAGGCCGCCGCCTACACCAACCTGATTCCGGTGTTCACGCTGCTGTTCGGGGTGAGCCTGTTGCACGAAGTCTTTCTGCCCTCGCAGTATCTGGCCTCGGCCCTGGTCATTGCGGGGGTGCTGCTCAGCCAGTGGCGAGGGAATCCAGCAGGGCGGGGGAAAGAAAGGTAATCCGCGCCAGAATCCAAGCGCGGGAAAACCGCATTTTTCCGTGGCACACAGGCAGCGTAGCCATGGAAAACAGGATATTTTCATGTCGCTCTACTGGATGTTGAGCCCCAACAGGCGATACACAGCCGTCATATCCAGACCGGCCTCCACGGCGTCGGCCAGGCGGTCCAGCTCCGGCCCCAGGCCGTAAGCGGCTCCCGCAAGCGGCGCAAGGCCCCTCTCCCGGCGCAGGCGGTTGAGCAGCGCATGGCGGAAAGCGTCCGCGTCGAAAACGCCGTGCAAATAGGTGCCCCAGACACGCGCCGCGCCGTCGGCCCCGGCCAGGCCCCAGCCGAGCGCCTGCCCCGTATGGTCGGTCAAAAGCGGCGTCAGGGCCGCCGCTTTCGTCTCCACTTCCGCGGCGGAAGGTCCGCTGCGGCCGTGGTGGATTTCATATCCCGTCACTGCCAGTTCCTCTCCCGCCAGCGCGGCCAGAGCCCGGCCCGAGGTCCGGCGCAGGCACTTCACGCAGCCCAGTTCCGTGGTCAGGGGCAGCAGGCCCAGGCCCGGCTCGCTGCCGCCTTCCTCCAGGTTCAGCGGGTCGGCAATGTCTTGCCCCAGCATTTGCAGGCCGCCGCAAATGCCCGCCAGCACGCCCCGGCCTTCCTTCAGGGCGCGCTGCGCATAGCCGCGCAGAGCCCCGGCCAGGCCCGATTGCCGCAAAAAGCGCATATCCGCGATGCTGTTCTTGCTGCCCGGCAGAATCACCAGGTCCGGCGCGCCCAGTTCGTCGCCGCGCCGCGCCACGCGCAGACGCACGCCCGCTTCAACGCGCAGGGCGTCCAGATCGGTGAAATTGCTGATATGGGGCAGATCCACCAGCACAATGTCCAGACAGTCCTCCGCACGGGCCGCATCCCCATCCGCCGCGTGCGGCGCGCTCAGGCCCGGCGTGATCCCCAGCTTGAAGCTCACGGAATCCTCTTCGGGCAGGCGCAGATCCTCCAGCATGGGCACCACGCCCAGAAACGGCCTGCGCGTGCGGCGGCTCACCGCCGCCAGGGCCGGGTCCAGCAGGGAGGCGTCGCCCCGGAATTTGTTCAGCACATATCCGGCCACGCGCGCCCGGTCGGCCCGGCCCAGCAGGCTCATGGTGCCCACCAGAGCCGCGAAGGCCCCGCCCCGGTCAATGTCCGCCACCAACAACACATGTGCCCCGGCATGGCGGGCCATACGCATGTTCACGATGTCGTGCGCCCTGAGATTGATCTCCGCCGGGCTGCCCGCGCCTTCCAGCACCATGACGTCCATGCCCGTCGACAGTTCGTCGTAGGCGCGGCGCACGGCCTTCCAGGCTTCGGCCTTGTAGCGCAGGTATTCGCCCACCCGCATCCGGCCCACGGGCCGTCCCAGCATGATGACCTGGGAACCCGTGTGGGAGGTGGGCTTGAGCAGCACCGGATTCATACGCACGTCGGCGGGCAGGCCGCAGGCAGCGGCCTGCAGAACCTGGGCCCGGCCCATCTCCTCCCCCTGTTCGGTCACAAAGGAATTGAGGGCCATGTTCTGGGCCTTGAAGGGCGCGACGCTGAGCCCCCGGCGGGCCAGCAGACGGCAGACGGCGGCGGTGAGCAGGCTTTTGCCCGCATTGGAACAGGTGCCCTGGAACATCAGGGCTGGCGGATGGAGACGGGATCGCATGGACTTCTCCTTACCCTACAAGCGCGGGCGGCAGCAAGGCGGCTTGCAGGCCTTGGCCGCATACCGTATATAGATAAAGTCATGAGAAAAGAGTGTACCATTCTCGCGGAGGCCGCATGAAACGTGTTCTGCTTTGGATTCTGGGCATCGTGATTGTGCTGGGCGTGGCCGGAGCCGTACTGCTCGGCCGCATTGACACGCAATTTGTGGTTAAACAGATTGCCGACGCCACAGCCAAAGCCACCGGCAAGCCCCTGATCTTCACCAGCGCGCCGAGCCTCTCGCTGCTGCCGCCCGGCGTGAAGTTCGGGCAGGCCGACTGGGGCGAAATCAAGGACGGCCAAGGCCTTGCCGTGTCCGTCAAGGGCGGCGTGGTGGAACTGGAGCTGACCCCGCTGTTCTCCGGCAATCTGGTGGTGCGCGAGGTGCGTCTGGACAATCCCGTACTGGAAATGCGCGAAGGCAAGGCCGTGGCCGCCGCTCCGGCTCAGCAGAACCAGGCGCATGAGCAGACTGCGCAAAACCAGGCCCCGGCCGCTACCGCGCCCTCCGACGAATTGCCCGTGGAGCTGATGCGCCTGGTGGTGCGCCAGGGCGAAGTGCGCTACGTGGACGCGCAGGGCACGACGCTGCATATCGAAAATCTCAATCTTTCCGTGGAAAACCTGCGCCGCCGCGAGGAAGCCGGCGTACAGTGCGACTTCGCCTTCGATTTCAAGGAAAATGCTCAAAAAGCCGTTCTGGCCGGCAATCTGGCGCTGGACGCCAAGTTGCGCTATTACGCGCCGCATCTGACCTTCCGCCAGATTTCCCTGACCTTCACCCCGCTGCACGGCCTCCTGCCCAAGGAAGCCGGACCCGCCCAGCTGATCTGCGAAGGCGCGCTCAACCTCCAGACCCGCAGCCTGCGCCTGGCCTCAGCCCGCCTGACCACGCCGCAGGCCCGCCTGACGCTCGGCGGCGAAGCCACGCTGACGCCCCCGGCTTTCAAGGGCAATGTGAGCCTGGAAGGTTCGCCCCGCAAGCTGGCGGCCCTGGCCGGGCAGAAGCTCAAGCCCGTGGACAACGACATTCTCAGTTTCAAGAGCGCTCTGGAATACGCGGGCGACAAGCTGCATCTGCGCCAGATCGTCATGCAACTGGACGACATTCCGGTGCGCGGCGACCTGAGCCTGGCCCTGGACGCGCCTTTGGCCGTGTCCGGCGGCATTCAGGCCGGAATGATCAATCTGGACGCCTACCTGCCCCTGCCGGAAAGCGGCAAGGCCGCCGCATCCGCCCCGGCCAGGGCTGACGGCAAGGCCGGGGCGGACAAGGCTCCGGCCGCGAAGGCCGCGCAAAGCCTGCCCTCCGTGAACCTGCGCGCGGCCCTGTCCGGCGTGCGCCAGGGTAAACTCAGCGTCACGAACATCGCCTTCATTCTCAAAGGCGAAAAAGGCCGTTACGCTGTCACGTCGCTCAGCGGCTCCCTGGGCAGCGGCGGAAGCATCAAGGGCTCGGCCGCGGCGGATCTTCCGGCCAAGGCCTACAGCCTCAAGGCCACGGCTTCGGGCGTCAATGTGGGCGGCCTTCTGGACGCTCTGGGCAAAGGACGCCCGGTGGACGGCGTTGCCGCTCTGGACGCGGATCTGAACGTACATGGCGCCGACGCCAAAGCCATGCTGGCCGGACTCAACGGCCGGGGTCTGCTGGAAGTGCGCAATATGCATCTGGCCGCCATGTCGGCCCTGCCCAAGAACGTGCCGGGCCTGACCGGCAAAAAGGGCGCTGTGCCCGACCGTTTTGACCTTGTGCGCGTGCCCTTCACAGCCCGCAACGGCGACGTGACGGCCCAGCCCATAGTCATCAGTTCCGCCGGATTCAACGCCACAGGCCGGGCCCAGGCCAGCCTGCCGCGCGAGTATCTGGACGCCGCGGCGGACATCAAAACGCTGGGCATGACCATTCCCGTGGTGGCCAAGGGGCCTTTCAGCGATATTTCCTACGGCGTTGACCCCAAATTCGCTCTGGATATGGCCAGAAAACTGCCCGGCGCGCTGCTGGACGGCGGCAAGGCCGCCGGAGGCGCGACCCAGGAAGGTGCGCAGGGCGTGGGCGGCGCGGTGAAGAAGGGCCTGGGCGGCGCGGGCGGACTGGTGCGCGGCCTTTTCGGCAAATAAAAAGGCAGGGACGCCAAAAACGCAAGCTTGGGCTTGCGTTTTCCCAGTCAAAGGCTAAAGATTTTTTTCAGGCGGCCGTTGAGAACGCTAGAGCAGTTCCGCATTTTCAACGCGAGTCTGCTCTGGAAACGGCCGACGCCCCAGCGGGGAACAGGCACCTCCCGCCGGTGATGGATGCCGGCGCGGTGGAGCGATAGTCACGGATTGAGCGTACAGGCGGCAAAGTATGTATTTATTGATCGGTCTTGCCATCGTTGCGGCCTCGGTGTTTACCGGCTACACCCTGGCCCACGGCGAATGGGGCGTACTTTTCCAGCCTGCGGAGTTCATCATCATTCTGGGTTGCGGCCTGGGCGCTTTTTTCGGTTCCCAGACCAAATACACCTTCAGTCTGATCGTCAAAAGCCTGAAGCACCTTTTCGCGGATCCCGGTTCGAGCAAATCGCGCTATCTGGAAACCTTGGCCCTGCTCTACGCGCTTTTTTCCAAGATGCACCGCGAAGGCGTCATCAGCATTGAAAGCGATGTGGAAAAGCCCGAAGCCAGCCCCATTTTCAGCAAGTATCCCAACGTGTCCAAGGACACCAGACTGGTCAACTTCATCGGCGACACTTTGCGCGTCTACCTGACCACCGGCGACCCGGCGGACATCGACAGTCTGATGGACGTGGATATCGCCACCATGCGCGAGGAAGGCATTCTGCCCGCCCATGCCGTGAGCCACATGGCCGAATCCATGCCGGGCATGGGCATCGTGGCCTGCGTGCTGGGCGTGGTGCTGGCCATGGGCAAGATCAACGAGCCCCCGGAAGTGCTGGGGCACTACATCGGCGCGGCCCTGGTGGGCACGTTTTTCGGCATTCTCTGCTGCTACGGCCTGTTCGGCCCCATGGGCGCCAAGCTGGAAAACTTTGTGTCCGAGGAACATTTTTATTACCATTCCATCAAGGAAGCCGTGGCCGCCGCCATTCGCGGCTCCACGCCCCTGATCGCCGTGGAATACGGCCGTCGGGCCATTCCCTATCCCTTCCGGCCCAATTTCCCGGAGATGGAAGAAAAGCTCAAGAACGGTTAGGACAGTTTCAAAATGAACTTGCCCTGGCAGCTGCGGAGAACAGCAGTTGGCCGCGAAGGCGTAAGCGCAGCAATGCATCTGCGCCGTGAAACGCCGAAGTGCGCGTCTTTAAATGTTAAGAATGCGCATTCTTAACGTTAATATGCTCCCGGTCCGCGCGCCCGGCCATCCCCCCGCTCCGGCGGGAGACGGATCCACAGCCGGTCGCGTCCCGACTTTTGCATTTTACCAAAGGAAACCAGTATGGGCAGCGCCTGGAAAGTCGCCTACGCCGACTTTGTGACGGCCATGATGGCCTTCTTTCTCCTGCTCTGGGTGCTCAACATGGTGCCGCCGGAAACCAGAGCCGGGCTGGCCGCCTATTTCAGCGGCGAGCGCAACTTTGATTCCAGCTCCACCTCGCCGGTGTCCAACAACCCCTTTATCCAGAACACCGACAAGATCGACACCCGGGATCTCAAAATCAACGAAGTGGAAAAATCCCACTACGCCATTGCGCAGAAGATCAAACAGATGCTCATGGCCGACGCCGTGCCGCAGAGTTCCTCGGGCATCAGCGCCGACGACGTGGGCGTGCAGCTGCGCGTCAATTCCGACGTGCTGTTCAAACCCGGGGCCGTGGACTTTCTGCCTGAAGGCGAAAAAGTGCTAAACAGCGTCTTGCAGGTTCTGAAGGACTACAATCTCTATCTGGTGGTGCGCGGCCATGCCGACGGCAACGAGGCCCGGCCGCCCTTCGCCTCGGCCTGGGAACTCTCGGGCGCGCGCGCGGCGGCTGTGCTGCACTATCTGGCCGACCACGGCGTCAAGCCCACCCGCCTGCGCGGCGTGGCCTACGGTGACACGCGCCCGCTCAAACCCGGCATTGACGAGGAAAGCCGGGCCGTCAACCGACGGGTGGAATTCTTTTTCCACCGGCCCGAGGTCATGTCCTACAGCCTGGTATATTAAGGCAGCGCACAAATTAAGCAAAACAACGTACCGGCATATGCCGGTACGTTTGTATTTTTGACAGGTAAGAGCGGCTTTTTTTCAAAAAAGGCCGCTCTTACCTTCTCTCTGCCCAACCGTGCAGGATGTCTTCAAACAGGACGGCCGAAGGGGCCTGCCCCCCGCGCCGGGTGACGTCTTCAAAACAGGTTCTCCGGCTACACAAACGACAGGCTCTGGCCGGGGCGCATGGCTATGCAGTCGCAGTCGGGGCAGAGCCTGGCCACCTGTTCCTGGAAGTATTCGGCGCTCTGGGCCAGCACCGGGAAGGTGCCCCAGTGCATGGGAATGACCGATTTGCAGCCCAACAGTTTGCAGGCCAGGGCCGCCTGGCGGGCGTCCATGGTGAACACTCCGCCGATGGGCAGCAGAGCCACGTCGATATGGTAGAGTTGCCCCCAGAGTTCCATGCCGCTGAAAATACAGGTGTCGCCCGCGTGGTAAACCACAAGGCCGTCGGGCATTTCAATGATGTAGCCCGCCGGGGCGCCGGAATCGCTGGAATGGAAAGCCTGGGTCATGGTGGCCTTGATGCCCTTGTGCTCCATGGTGCCGCCCATGTTGAAGCCGATGCCGTTAAGAATCTGCGCTTCAGGCACGCCGTCCTCCGCCAGTTTCCCCGCCGTGCCCACAATGGCCCCCAACATGGCGCCGGTCTTGCGGCAGATATTCACGGCTTCACCCACATGGTCGCCATGGTCGTGGGTGACCAGCAGCATGTCCACTGGCCCCAGGCTTTCCACGGTCACCCCGGAAGCGGGCGTAAAAAAGGGATCAATAAGCACATGCGCCTGCGGGGCGCTGATCTTGAAGGCCGAATGGCCGTACCAGGTAATCTCGCTCATGGCTTTGCCTCGTTTTCAGTGTATTTTTCAGCCCAGCGCCCCAGATTGTGCGCCAGGCCCAGTTGGTCGAAAATTCGTCCGCTGGTCTGGAGGAGCATTTCCTCAAGACTCTGCGGGCGCAGATAAAAACCGGGGGAAAAGGGCATGATCACGGCCCCGGCTTCGCGCAGGCTCAGCATGTTGCGCAGATGCACGGCGGAGAGCGGGCTTTCACGCGTCACCAGCACCAGGCGCAGGCCTTCCTTGAGGGCCACGTCACCCGCGCGCTGAAGCAGATTGCCGGTAGCTCCGGAAGCCAGCGCACCCAGCGTGCCCATGGAGCAGGGCACGATCAGCATGGCCGCGGGCTCAGCGCCGTACCACCAGGAACCGCTGGCCGGTCCGGCGGCCAGATTGTCAGGCTCATACAGATGATCGGCGTGCGCGGCCAGCAGCTCCGGCCCGGCCCCGCATTCAGCGCGCAGCACGGCGCGCGCGCCATGCGAAATGACGCAATGGGTCCGCACATCCGGCATGGCGGCCAGTCCGCGCAACACGCACAAAGCCAGGGGCATGCCGCTGGCCCCGCTGACGCCCACCAGAATGTCGCGCATGCTTGTCTTCTCCTTGCCGTTCTTCATCCGTCTTTCTATTTTTCCCATAAAAGCGCCGGGCTGGCAAATGCGCCGCGTCCGGCGGCCGGACCATAAGGAGCGAGGGCACGCCTTGACAGGGACCAGGACAAAGCATATCAAAACACATCTTGCGCGCCCGTAGCTCAGTTGGATAGAGCGTTGGCCTCCGGAGCCAAAGGCCGTGCGTTCGAATCGCGCCGGGCGCGCCAAATATTTCAGGGACTTGCGAAAATACAACTGCAAGTCCCTTTTCTTTTCCCCACACGATTCCCCGCACAGACCTGCAAAATCCGTTTTTGGCGGAAATTTCCTCGCACGGATTGCCGCCGCTCCCCTGACGAAGCACGCCGCCGATGCGCTGGACGGCCAGACCATCCCTGTCAGCATCATCACGCTGGAAGATTTGGAAGCCGCCCCGTGGACTGGGCGCAATTTTCCATATTTAATTGATACCCTCACAAATTTCATATAATTTTTCCAGCAGAGCAATTCTATATACAGAAGGAGGAAAAAATAAAAATGCGTAACTATTTTATATATTTTATTCTTGCTATGAGTCTATGCCTTATTGGGTGTGAAGGCCCACAAGCGAAACAAGAGCTTGAAAGGCTCAGAGCAGAAATTACGCAGAAAGATGAGCAAATCGTCATGCTAGGTAAGCGTCTCGCCACTACAGAGGAAGAACTTGCCAAGGCGCAGAAGTTAATCAAAGATACTCTTGAGGCTCCAGAAAAACGCTTTCAGGAGATACAAGCACATATAGAAGCTGGTCACTATGACCAAGCCATGCCGTTACTTTCCAACTACCTCAGCGAGTTTCCTAGCTCTCGACATGCGACTAGCGTAAAGGAACTTCAAAGGAAGTTACCCCAGTTGATAGCCGACCAGAAAAAGGCTGCTGAAGAAAAGGCAAGAATACTTCGGGAGGGATTTAAGACAATCAAAGTTCAAAGCACTTTTACTTGCCCAAATAATACGAAGATTCACTGTAAAAAATTTCAATCGGGAAAGAAATTTATCTTCGACAGAAGAGACTCTCGATATTATTATTACACAGCAGATAAAAATAATATCTACATAAGTGCTGACATATCAGTAACTTCTAAAGATTCAAACCCTCTTCTTCCAGCTATCTTTGTTGGAAAAGTAAACAATGAAGGGAAACTTACAGATATAAATATTATGCAATATATGTTTTATCGTTGGGAAAGCTATGCTTCTTATCTTGGTAATGAAGGTGATAACGGCAATGATTTCTCAAAAACAGATACTGTACTCTTTTCTATCGGTGTTGAAGTACAAGATAAAAAAGGTATCTATGTTATATTCACGGAAGGAACTCCTTATTTTGCACGTCAATACGAACAGTTTAAGAATCCTCCCGTGTACTATACACTTGACCCTAGCCAGCCTTTCCCTATACCAGAATCTTCCCTCTCTATTGAAGACTTCATTGCCAAGTACACAGCACTTGCCATAATAACACGCTGATATCAAGCGGCCCTACCGGATTTTGAGGCATAGCACAACAGTCCTGAAAACTGCATCCATCGCTATGGGTGTGATTCCAGACGTTGACATAGCAAACAGGTAGGAATAATTTCAGGAAACAGGATGACGGAACGCTTTCCGCCATCGTATGGCAAGGCTTGGCCGCCCGCTATATGCCCTCTTACCGCTGGAAGCTCCGGTTTTCAGCGGTAAAACTTTTTGGGGGATCACTCAAAAACGGCTTTCCCTTTGTCATCTGTCCAGATTTGCTTAAAAGTCCAGTTTCCTCTAGCCATAATGCCAAAGGCCCACCAGCAAAACGCCGATGGGCCTTTTTTTGCGCCTCTACAGGGGAATATCTGCCAAATCCAGACCGTGGCACTCCCTAGCGATCTTGGCCTGACTTGCCGCCGCTGTTTTGAGTTTTGCCGCGTCCATGAGCTGGCCCGCCGTTGCCGGAGCGATGATACCTTCCCGCACGGCGTCCAGCACCGCATCCGCGAAGGCGGGCAAATCTTCCACACTGCTGACAGGCGGCAATTCCAGCAGGGGCAAAGGCTGTTCCCGTATTTCCGGCAGCAGGCGCGGCACCAGCAGTTTCAGCGCATGGATGTTCCCGGCGGCGGCAAGGCTGATTGCGCGGTCAAGGATTTCATCCGCCCGCCCGGCCAGCTTGACTTGCATGATCCGTGTCAGCGTGTTGGGGGAGCCTTTCGGCCTGCCCGCCGGATTGCCGCTTTGCCCCGGCTGAAAGCGCCCCCCGGCCTGTTTTTTCCTGCTGTTTTCAGGCATCGTTTTTGTCATGCTTTTTCCTTTTGGCGGCGGCCCTGACTTTTTGGCCTGCTTCCGTGGCCGTGCGCTCCGCAAGCCAGTTTTCAAGATAGTCCAGCATAGCTTTTTCCCGCGCTGTAAGGCCCCTGTCATGGCAGACCGTTGCGCGCCGTTTAGGGGCAATTCTGGCCCGTTTTTCCGTATGTCTATTGCTCATGGCATTTCCTTTTTGGTGGACGGCGCTTGCCCCCCTCCCGGCGTGCCCTCCGCAGCACACCGGAAAACGTCAGCGGCATTTTTCCCTGCATCATCTGGCGAATGGTCAACCATTCCTCCGCCGTGACGCCTTCCGGCAGTTTCAGGGCATAGGCAGCGAAACGGGCGGTACAGACGAAGCGCCACAGCCCGGATGCATAGACCACCCCGGACGGAAAGCAGCGCCTCACAAGCGGCACGATCTCTGCCGGAAGGACACCGCAGCGGAACAGAAGCAGCAAATGGACATGGACATGAAATAACCCTGTATCCGCTGTGCTTGTTTCGATGCAGCGCGCCGCCCCGGCAATGCGCCGAAGATAGGTCTTTGATCTGTAAAGTCTGGCGCAATCCGCCGCCAATTCCGCATAACGCGCCGCCATGCCATCCGCTTCGGTATCCGGCATCGTGATGGTCAGCAATTGCGAGTTGAAACCGCTTTCCTTGAGAACAGCGTCCATCCGGGCCGCCTCCGCTGCCTTTCGATAGGCCCGCCGCCGGTAGCACAGGGGGCATTCCCCTAAGCCACATTGGTAAGTCCATGTGTCCATCCCACCGGGGACAGGTCGTCCGCATTCCAAAAGCCGATGCTGACGATAGAGATTCCCTGCCCTCGCATAAAAGGCTGCAAGTTCATCCCGCAAGGCAAGTGCCTGCTGCCGGGAAGGGGGGCGAAAATCTAAGCACTTATTTAGATAAGGTAGGCGGCTCCCCTCCGCCGTATCCCATGCCGCCCCCCCGCCATGTAACGACAGGGAGACCATCGCCGCTATCCCTTGTGCATCGGTTCTATTGTGCAAGCGTCAAGATAGGCCTGCAAATCGCTTAGACGATAGGCAATCTTGCGTCCCAACTTCAAAAAAGAGGGCGGCTGGCGCTTCCAGCGGCGATTTTGAAGCGATTTTATCGAAAAGCCCAGAATACGGGCGGCGGCTTTCTCGTCAACAAGCTCAAGATCAAAGTTCGGCATAGTTCATTCTCCTTTGAAATAAAAAAGGCCGTTCCGGGAACATCCGGGAACAGCCTAGAATTTCGCAGGAGGCTCTGCCTACTGGGGAAAAAATCTTTCAATCTACCATCGGCCAAACCATGCGCGGTGCCGTAGCAAATCATTAAACCACCATGCGGCGGCGTCCATGTTTGGGGGGAGCTTGCCCGTAAATTTTTGCCGGAAAGAAGCCTGGGTAAACAGGCCCTCTTTGTGGAATCCCGCCATGATTGCCCTTGCCAAAATCAGCCCTTTATCGTTACGCACACGCTTCCAAATAGCGTGAAAGGTATCCTTGCTGCCGATTGCCGGGGAGACGTGGTATCCCTTGAGCTTGTAGAAGGCCTCCCGTGCTTCCGCGTATGAGGCTACGGGAAAAATGCCAAGTTTATATTTGCGCTCTGTTTCAGCAAGCACTACCAAAGCCATCACGGCCATGCACTGGGTCAAGGTTTCCGCATCATCTTGCCGCGCTCTGCCAGACCTGCCCGACGTTTGTAGTGCCTTGCGATAAAGCTCCATGAGCGTTTCAGGGATATGCGGCACAATGCCGGACACTCTGGAGAACTCCGCTTCCAGCATGGCCGGTGTGGGGATGCATCCTTGCTCGTCAGCTTTGAAGTACAGGCCCCGCCGCTCCTCTCCGTTGAAAAAATTCAAATATTGTACGCGCCCGCATTTGATGCGCCGTATCCGGCATGAGCAAAGATTGTGCAAGCTCACAAGTGCATAGTATTCATGCGAGGTAGACACATCCCTGTGTTCACGCTCCAGCTTGCGGCGCTCATTTGGTTCTGATTCATAGAGTTCCGCTGCATCAATCATTTTTACTATCTGTATTTATATTTTGTATTTCATCTAAAATAGTATCTACATTTTCCGTAGCCTTCTTCAAAACAGTATTTTTTAAGTGTGAATATCTCTCTGTCATTGAAATATTGGAATGTGTTAGGAGTTCCTTTACTGTATAGAGGTCAACGCCTTTATTGACCAGAAGCGAAGCAAAGACATGTCTCAGGCTGTGAACAGGGCGAAAGTCGCGGGGCAGACCGGCCCGCTCGCGTACACGGTATGCTGTGCGCCGAAAATTTTCACGGGGTTTTCCTGTCTTTCCGGGAAAGACATACTCCCCAGTTCGGGGAATATAGGCAAGGACTTCCCTAGCCGTATGATTCAACGGAATATAGGAAGATCGTTTGTTTTTGGCAGATTCCGCCCGTAGCAGAATGATGCCTCTTTCAAAGTCAATATCAGTCCAGCGCAGTGCCAGCAGTGCGCCGCGACGTATGCCCGTCAACAAGGCTAATTTAAGAAATGCAGTGCCTAGGTGTAATGTTCCAATAGGTTGTTCACCCTGCCTCAAGCCGGTAAAGCTGGAGTTGACAGACAACAGTAAACCGAGCCGAGGACAGGGTGAACAGCCATAAGAATGCCAAATTGACTGCACGCGGTCGA
>NZ_VUMH01000019.1 GCF_009696265.1 Desulfovibrio porci | reverse complement strand
TCGACCGCGTGCAGTCAATTTGGCATTCTTATGGCTGTTCACCCTGTCCTCGGCTCGGTTTACTGTTGTCTGTCAACTCCAGCTTTACCGGCTTGAGGCAGGGTGAACAACCTATTGGAACATTACACCTAGGTACAGAGGAGCATATCTCCTCTGCTTCAGCCCCCAAAGCTGTATAGGAAAAAAAGGGATGAAAGCTGCGCACTGCCCCTTCGCGTGTGCGAACATACTCGGAAAAAACGCCTAACTCACTTGGCGTTGTTTTCGGGTCAAAGGGTGTAGAGCTATTGCACAGGCTCAAACTGCCGGTAGGAACAAGCAAAGTTCCTACCGTGAGATCCACGCGGTGTGCTAATGCCTGAAACAAAACTGCCGGAGCTTGGCGCGGTTCTGGAGCAAAAAGGCCAAGATAACGCAGATCTGCTCGAACCAGGACACAATCGCCGCGTTGAATATCTAATTCATCCAGAGCATGCTCTATATTTTTTATTGTATAGGTATTCATAAACAGGCCTCATGGGTCACAAGCCCTTCTTCTGCCAAAATATCCAGCACCCGCTTGATTTCAAAGAAATCTGCATTCCGCAGCTGGGCAATATCGTTTATGGAGCGTTTGCCATCCATACTGTAGGTGATTTCGCGCAAAATTTTCCCATCTCGTTCGTAGTCCAAGCCATTATACCTGCTGACAAACAGCTCGCCCTGCCAGAGGGGGCGCGGCACGCAATCTGCCTCCGTGGCATTTACAATCTGTTCAAGCAGGTCAATGGACTTTTGCAAATTAGCGAAATCAGCATTTTCGCAGACATCAAGGCTGGTGTGATATGTGGCATATGGCCAAAGGTCGTCGCTTCTGGGCGCAACTCGCATCAACGAACACATCGGGCACTGAATGCCTGTAGCGTTGAACATGCGTTCATCATTGAGCAATGACCCAAGAAATGGCACATCTGTATTGCCTGCATTTTCATGTCTCAGCACTACAGTGCAAAGCCTGTCAAACCAGCTTGTTGGTTGGTTGGAGTGCATGAGTACATGTGGGTATGCTGTGGCAAGCGTTTCCAGAAACAGGCCACCCTTGAGCTGGGGGATGACATCTGGATTGTGCGAAAGCCAACAGGCAGAACCGATGGTCTCCGGCAAAATGAGCATGCGATAGCTGTAGCGCAGATTGCTGCGCCTTTGCAGCCGCTCCGTGAGCTTCAAACCTGCCAGCACTCCGGAAAGACCGTCATTAAACTGCCCGGGGTGGCAGAGATGGGCACAAAAAACTATGCAATCCTTGCGTTGCCCTGTAACCAGCACTTCTCCTACTTTGACAGCCCCGGCGGAAAAAGCACTGTCAATGCGTACCCTGTAGGTGTCAGCAGTGAGGGCCGCCTTTTGTCTGGCAGAGCAGCACAAGCCCCAATCGCGATCATAGTATTTGAAGACAAAGGGGATGGCATCCGGGCAGCGCTCTGCTGCAGGAGCTGGTGGCGTATGCAAATGTGCAAAAAGCTCTTCTCGGCTGACTGTGCCGGAAAACGGCAGGGAGTACGATACCACATGCAAGAGATTGTCTTCTGCTGAAAATATTTTTTGGCCGTCTAGGGTCTCCAGCGCAGCCTCGCGACATAGCCAGCGTTCAGGAACAATCCAGGTAAAGGCGCTAATGCCTGTGGGGTAGGCATGAATACGCATGGGAAAACGGCTTGCCAGTGCGTCAAGTGCTGCATCATAGCCATCTGAAACTAGGTGGCGCGACAGAGGGGCAAGCACGCGTGCCATGTCTTCAATGTCTGTATTGGGCAGAAGCAGATGAGATTCGCCCTGCCGGGCTGAGCTTTGCGTCATTTTACAATTCGTCCTTTACCGTGGGATGCATCCTCTATGGCAAGCTGTCCTTCCGGCCATCTTTAATGGGGGGCAGTATATGAGTCTTTTCAGTCCCCCTGAGCCATAGTTCATCTCACTAACAGACGAACTGTGGGTGATTATGGCTATTGCGAAAAATGCTTAGTCTATCTTGTTAAAATTACAGATAATTTTTCAAGACGAAATTGGTGTTCATTTTTTTGGGGTGCAGCAGTCTTGCTAAAAGCCGCCTTTGCGAGTATTAGACATTGTGGGATCACCCACAGTTCGTCTGTTAATGAGTAACGGACACATCCCCCAAAATCCTTGATCAGGCCCAAATTCGCGCCTATCCGGACTTTCTGATGCTTGCCTTCGGCTCTCCTCCTCGCTTTGGTGATCCTGTTTTTTGTGCCTTGCTTGCCGTGTATTGAGCGGCGTGTACTCATCCGGCTTGCGTTTCTTGCTGGTAGGTTTCCGGGCCACAAGGCCGGATTTTTTATCTGCACGGCCAGGGCTACCAGCAGCACTGGCATCATCATTGTCAGCCAGCAAATCACTGATATTTTGAACCCCCTGAGCAGGGAGTTTTGCTCCAGGTGGCATAGCGAGTGGTTGTTCTGGGGTCGCTGTGGCCCAGAAGTTCCTGTACCTCGTAAAGGGGATGACCGTTATTGACCAGCAGACTGGCAAAGGTATGCCAGTCGTGAATACGCACATTGTCTAGGCCAAGCCGTTGGCGCAGCTTTTTCCAGTACAAATAGACATCGGAAAGCGGCTTGCCTGCCGACTGCCCGGGGAAGAGCAGGGCGACTTGCCTAGGTTCAGGACTCATTAATTGTCAAAAAGTTTGTAAAAGAGTACTCATAGTGTGCCAAGAGGTGAGCTATGAGTACTCTCTTTTATCTTTCCCGTGCCCAGCTTGATCGGATCAAGCCATATTTTCCTTTGTCCCATGGCATTCCGCGCGTTGACGATTTGCGGATACTCAGCGGAATCATTTACGTCATAAAACATGGACTTCAGTGGAAAGACGCACCTCGCGAGTACGGGCCACATAAAACCTTGTATAACAGGTTTATACGCTGGAGCAGACTTGGCGTTTTCAACAAAATATTTATGGAACTTGTTGAAAAACAAGGGGATACAGAGCGGCTAATGATTGATGCCACCCACCTTAAAGCCCATCGTACGGCAGCAAGCTTGCTCAAAAAAGGGCTCTTTCCCGCTGTATCGGGCGGACAAAAGGCGGACTGAACTCCAAACTTCACGCCGTTTGTAATGGTGAAGGCAGGCTGATTCTTCTTCTCTTATCTCCGGGCCAAATGAGTGACTACAAAGGGGCAGCACAGTTTTTGGACGCTTTGCCCAACGCCAGGGAACTGCTCGCTGACCGAGGGTATGATGCCGACTGGTTCCGAACGGCTTTACTTGAAAAAGGTATTACGGCCTGTATACCTCCTAGGAAAACTCGAAAGACACCTGTCACGTATGATAAAGACCTCTATAAACAGCGTCACAAAATTGAAAACATGTTTTGTAGAATTAAAGACTGGCGACGGATTGCAATGCCTATGACCGGTGTGCGCATACGTTCTTTTCGGCCTTTTGCATCGCAGTTATCGTTATTTTCTATCTTAATTAATGAGTCCTAAACCTAGTTGTCTGTAAGAACAAATGTTCTGCGAAGCCGCTGAAGTTCTGGTCAGCAGCTTTTTTTGTGTTCTCCGGGCTTGGCTCTGTGCCGCCAGTCCCTCTGGAGGCATGGTGAATCGTTCAATTTGGGCATCACGCACAGCCAGGGACAGCGCTAGACTAAGTCTCGCACCTACCCCACAGTCCGGGAGCAATCAGGGCGGGGCACGGGGGCGCAGCAAGTCATCAGGAGATAAAAGCAGGAAGGGACAGGAGACTCCACTCACTTCAGGCCATATGGAAGATTGGCCAGATGGAGTTCAGCGCAAAAAATTGTCAGGCTCGCATCCAAAAATGGATAACGAGCTGAGAGCAGCAGCCAGACACAGGTACCTGGAAATTGTTCGGCAATGAAAAAATTTGGGAGGCTGTCTTTGCGACCTTTGGTCGCAATCAGGTCGCAAGAAAGGAAAAGGGGATACGCCCAAAAGAGACGTAACCCCTTGATTTAATTCTGGTGCGCCCGGCAGGAATCGAACCTGCGGCCTACAGCTTAGGAGGCTATCGCTCTATCCAACTGAGCTACGAGCGCGTTGCCCCCTTGTAGGGGCTCTTGGTGCGCATGTCAAGAACAGGTCCTAGCAGATGCATGCATGTCGAAACAATGGGCGACTGCGAAAAGCGATGGAAAGTCGTATGGCTTCAGAACAGTCCCTTCTCTTCGACCCAGATCAGCAGAGCCAATGTTCCCAGACTGCCGACCAGCACCATATAGGCGCGGTGCGTGCGCAACGAAAGCACCGCCCCCATCAGGGCCGCCGCATAGAGCATGGGCCAGTTCAGCACCAAGAGCTGCGGCAGGGCCTGACGCGCCGTCAGCACGGCAAGCAGACAGAACAACAAGGCGTAGCACAGGGCATACAATAAAAACTGCAAGAAAGCCCGAAGCAGCGCGACGCGCAACACCGCACCCGCAGGCGCAAGCGTAAAGCCGTCACCGGCGCACCAGGCTTCAACCCTGTCCACCAGCCGATTTTCATGAATACGCAGACTGCGTTCCAGAAAAGCGCCCAAGTACGCGGCCAGCATGACCAGAATCAGGGGCAGCAACAACTCTCCCGGCTGATTCAGACCGAAATGCACGGCCAACGGAAAAAGCAGCAAAAAGCTCAGACTGCCGAACGGGGGCACGACGCTGCCCAGTTCCAGCACATCCAGCCAGAGCAGTTCAAGAATAATGCCGAGGGACAGGGCCAGAGCCCAGTCAGAAGTACAGATGCCCGCGATCAGCGCCAAACAGAGGGGTCTGTCCAGCAGGCCGACAATACAAGATGAGCGCACCGCCCCTGCCAGGACAAAAAAAAAGCGTATGGAAGCCCTGTCTGCATCAGCTCAGAGAAGTTGATCATAAGAGCCTCGCACGTTTTCAGTGGGCACGCAGCGAAAGTCCAGTTGCACAAGATGTTGTCTGATAATGCGCAAATCTTCCCTGTCCTGCGTGGAAAGCGCCACATGGGGCAGCAACTGCAACTTATCAGGTCCGTAATGCAGATTGCCCATATTCAGCACCGACATTTCAATGCCGTCGTCGCAAGCCCGGCGGGCGTCCTGGCAATTGGCGAACAGCACGAAACTGTCTTCACCGCACTTGTCCAGCGTGGCCGCCAAATCGCGCACAGGGACAAAATGGGTGGTTACGCGTTGGGGAACAGCCAGTTCCACAATTTGCTGGCGCAGCATATCCGCAGCCAGTTCGTCATTGGCCACAATCAGATGTCTGGTCCCGGTATACGGCAGCCAAGCCTCGATCACCTGACCATGCACCAGGCGGTTGTCCACACGAAACCACATATATCAGTCGCCCGCTTTGTCGCGGGCTTTGTTCCGCAGCATACTGCCGGCCACAACAATGCCCTTGGCCCCGGCCTCGCCGGCAAGCTGGGCCAGTTCATCCAGCTGTTTGTCACGTGACGTGAAAACTTTCAGCAGCATGGGCAGATTGACGCCCGTAACAACTTCCACCTTATGGCTGCCCAGCAGGGAAAGCGCCAGATTGGTGGGCGTGCCGCCAAACATATCCGTAAGGATGATGACGCCCGCCCCCTTGTCCAGACGCTGAGCCGCATCGTCCAGGCGGCGTACTGTTTCGGAAACTTCATGCGCCACATCAACACTGATGGAGCTGCAATCGCTCAGCGGCCCCAAAATAAACTCGGCCGTGCGCAACATGGCTGAACCGTAGTCCGCATGAGAAACCACAATTATTCCGACTTGTGTCGTCTTGCTTTCATCCGTCATGGCATTCCTCGCGGTTCACAACCTGCCAGCTTTTTCAGCCAAGTTCAAGGTGCCGGTGCTCCAGAGAGGCCGGATAGTCCGCCTGGCGGAGCGCCTGTGACAATTCCTCGGCCATGGCAACGGAACGGTGCCGCCCGCCGGTGCAGCCCACGGCAATGGTGACGCGATAGCGGCCTTCGGCCTCCATCAACGGCAGCATAAAAAAAAGCAGATCCAGCAATTTTTTGCGGAATTCCACAGCACTGGACGAGGCGAAAACATAGTCGGACACGACCTTGTCCTTGCCGCAAAGGGGACGCAGACCTTCCACAAAATATGGATTGGGCAGGAAGCGCAGATCGAAAACCATATCCGCTTCGCGGGGAACCCCATATTTGAAGCCAAAGGAAATCACATTGACGCGGATGGCGCGCAATTTATCCTTGTTGCCGCTCCAGCGCTTCTGAATGGAGCGCCGCAGGTCATGGATGGAAAAACGTGAGGTATCGATGACCAGATCCGCCATTTCCCGCAAGATGCGCAGGCGGTTACGCTCGGCGGCAAGGGCGGCTTCAAGGCCCATGCCTTCGCGTTCCAGCGGATGCGGGCGGCGGGTGGTGGCGTAGCGGCGCATGAGCTCCTGCGCGTCGGCCTCCAGAAACAGCAAAAGCGGACGGATGCCCTTGGCGGCCATGGCACTCAGGGCGTCGTTGATTTCATCCAGAAAATTGTTCTGGCGCATGTCCATGCCCAAAGCAATGCCTTGGAAATGGCTCATGGAAGGCCGTTCCATCATGCCGACCATTTCCGGAGCCAGGCTCGCGGGCAAGCCGTCCACGGCAAGATAGCGCAAATCTTCAAAAACCTGCAAGGCAGTACTTTTACCGGCGCCGGAGAGACCGGTGACAATACAAACCTGCACGGCGCGCTCCGGAACGACTCTGGGAGCGTCCGCGGACGAATCCGCGCTGGAAGGGCCGCGGCGGGGTGGTTGTGGCGTGCTCATGACATATGCTTCGCGGAGAGCCGCCGGGCCGAAATACGGGTCCGGCCCGGCGGATAAAAATATGGATCAACCTACAGCACGGGGTCGATCAGGGCGTAACCGCTGGTGCGCCGCCGGTAGACCACATTGACGCGGTTGCTTTCGGCATTGAGAAAGACCAGAAATTCACTACCGATGGAATCCAGCTGCATCAGCGCTTCATCCAGATGCAGCGGCTTGGGCGCGAAACGGTCTGTGCCCACCACGGTCTGGTTTTCCTCGGGCTGGGCTTCCAGGTTATAGGTAAAGACATCCACCTCGGCGTTGCGGGCCTTGCGGCGCTGCTCCTTGACCCGGGAAACCTGCCTCTTGATCTGAGCTTCCACCTTGTCGGTCACAAGGTCGATGGCCGCATACATATCGGAGGTTTGCTCCGTAGCGTTAATGTGCAGGCCTTCGCCGCTGACGGTCACTTCGCAGCGATGACGGAACTTATCCACCGTAAGCACGACATTCACTTCCAGACCGGCGGACTTGCCGTAAAAACGCCCCAGCTTTTCCATGCGGCGGCGGGCATACTTCTTCAGGTGATCGGAGGCCTCGAAGTTCTTGAAGGCGAAAGAGATATTCATGTTTCCTCCTTGGGATTGCAAAGCACCGCTGCGGGATCAGAAGTGCTCCTTGCGCCGTGATGACGAGGGAATGTCCAGCGCCGTACGGTATTTGGCCACCGTACGCCGAGCGATATTCACTTTCAGGCGGTCCTTGAGCATCTCGCCGATGCGTTCGTCGCTCAGAGGAGCCTTGGGGTCCTCATCGGCGATGAATTTCTTGATCAGGGCCTTGACGCTTTCCGAACCGACCTGACTGCCGTCATCCAGCTCAAGACCGCTGTTGAAGAAAAACTTCAGTTCGAAAATCCCGTGGGGTGTGGCTACATATTTATTAGTGGTGATCCGGCTGACCGTGGATTCATGCATGCCGATGTCGTCGGCGATGTCCTTCAGGATCAACGGAGCCAGCTTGGTGACGCCGTCTTCGAAAAAGGGCTGCTGATGGCGCACAATGCTCTCCACCACCTTGTACAGCGTGCGTTGGCGCTGATACAGGCTCTTGATCAGCCAGGAAGCCGAGCGCATTTTTTCCGCGCAGTATTCCTTTTCCTTGTCCGAGGAGGGCCCCATGTCCATGTGGCAGAGCGAGGAGAGCTGCAATTGCGGCAGCCCGTCCTCATTGAGCAGAATGATGAATTCAGCGCCCATCTTGTAGACAAAGACGTCCGGACTCACGTAGGTGGGTTCGCCGCCGCCGAAACTCGCGCCGGGCAGCGGGTCAAGGCTCTGGATGATGTCCAGATATTCCTTGAGTTCCTCCATATCCAGCTTGAACTTGCGCAACAGCGGCTTGTAGCGCTTAGCTTCCAGATCCTCCAGGTGGGATTGGACCAGCTCCAGCAAAATGGGATCGCGATCGTAATTCAGGCTTTTCAGCTGGATCAGCAAGCACTCGCGCGCATCACGCGCGGCCACGCCGATAGGATCGAAAAACTGCACCCGCTCCAGCACGGTCCGCACCTCGTCGGGCGTGGACATGGTCATCTCCGCGATTTCTTCCAGCGTGGCCTGCAAATAGCCGGAAGAAGCCAGATTGCCGATAATGACCTCGCCGATTTCCTTCTGCGCGTCGGTCAGAGTGGAGAGGCGCAACTGCCAGAGCAGATGACCTTCCAGGGTGGGCTTGGCGGCGTAGCGGGCTTCCAGAGGAGAAATTTCTTCCGCCGCTTCAAACTCGCGCGGCTGCACCAGTCGGGGGGTACTGGCGAACTCGCCGAGGTAATCCTCCCACGAGGCGTCCTTGGCCAATTCCTTGTCATAGACTTCCTCTTCAACGCCGTCCCGGCGCTCGCTCTGCGCGGCCGGATCGACAGCGTCATCACCGGAAGACTCTTCAAGAAAAGGATTGTCCAGCATCTCCTGCTGCACGGTTTCCAGCAGCTCCAGGCGCGAAAGCTGAAGTAGTTTGATGGCCTGCTGCAGTTGCGGCGTCATAACCAGCTGCTGGGCCAATTTCAATTGCTGACGAAGTTCCAGTGCCATGCCTGCTCTTTTACGCTGAAGAGATGAAACGTCTGAACGGATTTCTTATTTACAAGAATTGTGCCATACGCTGAAAAATTATGCAATAGCCGAAGTCTGCGGGTGTAAGCAGGGAATAGGCGCGCCCCGCTGTTTTTCCCCAGCCGCCAAGGCGCCGCCCCAAGTACGCGAAAAAGGGAGGCGGAATGCCTCCCTTTTTCGCGCTTCAAACCGGGTAAAATCCCATGCTCAGGCCTTGGATTGTTTTTTGGCCGCCTTGATGAATTCGCGGAACAAGGGGTGGGCATCCATGGGGCGGGACTTGAATTCGGGGTGGAACTGACAGCCCAAAAACCAGGGATGGTCGGGCAGTTCCATGATTTCCACCAGGGAGTCATCTGGGGCCGTGCCGCTGAAGACCATACCCTTCTGTCCCAGAATTTCCTTGAAGGCGTTGTTGAATTCGTAGCGGTGGCGATGCCGCTCATCGACCATATCCTTTTTATAGGCTTCGTGAGCCTTGGTGCCGGGCTGCACCTTACAGGGATAGGTGCCCAGGCGCATGGTTCCGCCCTTGTCGCTGCTGGCGTCGCGCTTTTCCACATTCTTGGTGCGGAAGTCGAACCACTCGGTCATCAGATAAATGACCTTGTGGTCCGACAGGGGATTGAATTCCTCGGAATTGGCATCCTCCAGGCCAGCCACATGACGTGCGAACTCAATGACCGCGCACTGCATGCCCAGGCAGATACCGAAGAACGGCACGCGCTTTTCGCGGGCGTAGCGGATGGCCGCGATCTTGCCTTCCACGCCGCGATAGCCGAAGCCGCCGGGCACCAGAATGCCGTCACAGCCCTTGAACACCGCGGCCGCGTTCTGCTCGGTCACGTTTTCAGAATTGACGTAGCGCAGTTCGACGGCCACCCGGTTGGCCACGCCGCCGTGGATCAGAGCCTCGTGCAGACTCTTGTAGGCCTCTTTCAAATCCACATACTTGCCCACAATGGCGATGGTCACCTTGCCCTGCGGGTTGGCACAGTCGTGGACCAGCTTTTCCCAGGACTCCAGATGGGCGTTGCGCGCGGGCAGACGCAGCATGATGGCCACTTTCTGGTCAAAGCCTTCTTCATAGAACTTAAGGGGCACTTCATAAATATTGTCCACATCCACGGAGGAAAAGACCGCGTCCTGGTCCACATTGCAGAACAAAGCGATCTTCTTGCGCATTTCCTGAGGAATGCTCTGTTCGCAGCGGCAGAGGATAATATCCGGCTGAATGCCGATGGAAAGCAGTTCCTTGACGCTGTGCTGGGTAGGCTTGGTCTTGTGCTCGCCGGCACAACGCAGATAGGGCACCAGGGTGAGGTGGATGTTCAGGCAGTTGTCGCGCCCCAGTTCCGAGCGCAACTGGCGGATGGCCTCCAGAAAAGGCAGGCCCTCAATGTCGCCTACCGTGCCGCCGATCTCAATGATGGCGACGTCCGGCGCGCCCTCGCCCTCGGCCAGGGAAAGCACGGTCTGCTTGATCTCGTCGGTGATATGCGGGATGACCTGCACGGTGGCGCCCAGATAATCCCCGTGACGTTCCTTGGCGATGACATGGTTGTAAATGGCGCCCGAGGTGGTGTTGTTCTTGCGCGACATGGGCACGTTGAGGTAGCGCTCGTAGTGGCCCAGATCAAGGTCGGTTTCAGCCCCGTCGTCGGTCACGAACACTTCGCCGTGCTGGAAGGGATTCATGGTGCCAGGATCCACATTGATATAGGGATCCAGCTTCTGAATGGTCACCGAAAGGCCGCGCGTCTGCAGCAGCGCGCCCAGCGAGGCGGCCGCCAGGCCTTTGCCCAGTGAAGACAACACCCCGCCCGTCACAAAGATAAATTTGGTTTTCATGTCCTCCCACCTGTTTTGCTTGAATGCGCAATTCCGTGTATCCGGCTGCTGATACACCGAATTGTTTTTTTTGGCTAGCATTGACTAAGTCCGGCAAGATACGTAGTGTAATTTTCCCTTTTTCAGCACACGCCCCACCTTGTGGCAGGGGCGTTTGCCCGGATCGGGCGTCTCGCAGGCTGCTCCAAGGAGGCTCCTCCCGCATGGTTACGGTCAACACACTGGTTATCACCGGCTACGGCACCAATTCGCATCTGGAAACCGCGCACACGGCCCGCCTGGCCGGTTCCGACAGGGCCGACGTGGTGCATTTCTCCGATCTGGTGGCGGGCGACGTGCGTCTTGCGGACTACCACTTCCTGATTTTTCCGGGCGGCTTTCTGGACGGCGACGATCTGGGCGCGGCTCAGACGGCGGCCATGCGCTGGCGCTATCTGAAAGACGCGGCGGGCACGCCGCTGCTGCAAAGCCTGCGGGATTTTCTGGATCAGGGCAAGCTGATCCTCGGCATCTGCAACGGCTTTCAGCTGCTGGTCAAGCTGGGCGTGCTGCCTTCTCTGGGCGGAGTCCGCTTTGAGCGTCAGGCATCTCTGGGGCACAACGACTCCGCGCGCTTTGAAGACCGTTGGGTGCATCTGCTGCCCAATCCCGACAGTCCCTGCGTCTTCACCAAGGGCCTGCCCCTGCTGGCCATGCCCGTGCGCCACGGCGAAGGCAAGCTCGTCCCCCGTGACGCGGAATGCCTGCGCCGTATTGAGGCCGAACAGCTCATCGCCCTGCAGTACGCCGATCCGGAAAGCGGCGCTCCTACGCAGGAATATCCCCTTAATCCCAATGGTTCGCCGTTGGCCATTGCCGGTCTTACGGACCCCACGGGCCGCGTGCTGGGTCTCATGCCCCACCCCGAAGCCTTCCATCATGTGACCAATCATCCCGCCTGGACCAGGGGCGAACTGGACCCGCCGGGAACCCTGCTTTTTGTTAATGCCGTGCGCTACCTGCGCGGCCAATAGAGGGAAAGTCCGCGTGGCTCGCCCTGAGTTCAACGCCGGAGCGACGCCACCTTGACAAGGGCCGGTTTTGCGGTTAATTTGTTTAGATTAAGTACAGCATCGGCGTAACGGCATTACAGCCGCGCGGCGTCAAACCGCGCGCGTCAGACAAGGTATGTACAAGCTTGCTGCACGTTTTGCTTTCCTTTTTCACGCCGGATGATTTTTCAAGGCGCTTTCTCTGCCTCCCTGCAAGAAAGTGCCTTTTTTATTGAGGGCAATATCAATGCAACTCCCTGAAATATTTAGCGCCATTGAAAAAATCGCACCTCTGGAGGCCGCCGCGCCCTGGGATCTGTCCGGGCTGCAGGTAGCCGCGCACAGAAGCGAGATTGAGGTTCTGGCCGTCTGTCTGGACCCCACGCCCGCCTCGGTGCGTCAGGCCCTGGAGTTGGGAGCGCAATGCATTCTGAGCCACCACCCTTTGGCGCTCAAGCCCGCCCTGCCCCGACGTCTGGATGCTTACCATGAGGTTTTGCGCCTGCTGTTCGCCGCTGACGTGCCGCTTTACGCCGCCCATACCTCGCTGGACGTCAATGCCGACGGCCCGGCCAGCTGGCTGGCGCGCGAACTGGAGCTGCGCAACCTGGCGGTGCTGGACCCCACGGCTCCGCCGCCGGTCGAGGCCGCGCTGCCGCTGGGCTTCGGTCTGGCCGGGGATCTGCCGACGCCTCTGAGCCTGGCGCAGATCACGTCCGGTCTGGCCCGCCATATCGAACTGTCCACAGCCACGGTCTGCGGCCCCATGCCGGAAAAAATCTCCCGCCTGGCCTACTGCACCGGCTCAGGCTCTTCCCTGCTGCGGGAAGCCCGCGCGTCCGGCGCACAGCTTTTCATCACCGGCGACGTTAAATACCACACGGCGCTGGAGGCCGAAATCTGCCTGCTGGATGTGGGACACCACAGCCTGGAGGAAGAAATGATGCGCCGCATGAGCCGGCTGCTGGCCCAACGGCTCGACGGCCTGAATATCGTCTTCGTGCCTTCGGCTTCGCCGTTGCGCCCCGCCCTTTTGTCATGACTCCCAGGAGGATTATATGAGCAATGCCGTTTACTTGGATCAGATAAAGCAGTTGGTGGAACTGCAGAAGGTGGACGATGCCATCTTCGCGGTCAAGCAGGAACTGGAGCGCGCGCCCCGTGACCTTGAAGATCTGGAACAGCGCTTTGAAGCCGCCGAGGCCCAGCGCAATCGCGTTCTGGACAAACTGGCGCATCTTCAGGAACAGCAAAAGCGCCTTTCTCTGGAGATCGACGACGATTCCGCCAGAATCAAGAAGAGCAAAAACAAGCTCATGCAGGTGGGCAATACCCGCGAATATCACGCCATGATGCGTGAGATGGACAGCATGGAGAAAGTCAATCGCTCCCGTGAGGAAGAAAAGATGACTCTCATGGAAGAATTGCAGTTGCAGAACGACACGCTGGCCGAAATCGACCGGGATCACTCCGCCCTCAAGGCCGAACTTGAAGTTAAACGTGAAGGTCTGGAAGAAAAGATCCAGAAGGCCAAGGCCAATCTGGAAAGTCTGAGCCGGAAGCGCGCCCAGGTCAGCAAAGCCATTCCCCAGCCCGTGTTCATGCGCTACGAATTCATCCGCGTGCGCCTGGAGCATCCGGTCATAGTGGCCGTCAAAGACGGCGTCTGCTCCGGCTGCAATATCGCGGTGCCGCCGCAATCCTTCATTGAATTGCAGCGCGGCCAGCAGATCCTGAGCTGCCCCAACTGCCAGCGCCTGATCTTCTGGTGCGAGCATTTCAGTCTGCCGGAAGAATCCGCTCCGGTTCCCAAGCCGGTGCCGCTGACGGACTAGGGCAGGTTAACATTATGCCTTTTTATCCACCTGCCGCGTCAGATTTTACCTGCTTTTTCGGTTGAGTACCAGAAGAGTACACTCCCTCAAAGCAGGCTTATCTTCCTTGCAGGCAAACAAAAATTCTATAGTGTTAACAGACCATAAAGCTGATTAGCTTACGGCCTCAAAGCATTTCAAAGTTGAAATGTCCCAAATAGTTGCGGAAACTCCTCCGATTGCGGCGGGAGCTTCCGCAGACCAACTCGCGGGAGCCGGACAGACCGTCGCTGCGGGCCTTTGGCCCGGAGAGGAAAGTCCGGGCTCCACAGGGCAGGACGCTGGGTAACACCCAGGAGGGGCGACCCTCGGACAGCGCCACAGAAAGCAAACCGCCGCGCATGCGCGGTAAGGGTGAAACGGTGGGGTAAGAGCCCACCAGATGCCGCGGCGACGCGGCATGCTCGGCATACCCCGTCTGGAGCAAGACCAAATAGGGAAGGCGGTCGGCCCGACCCATGCCTTCCGGGTAGGTTGCTTGAGGGCGCGGGCAACCGCGCTCCTAGAGGAATGACGGTCACGTGCGGCTTGCCGCATGACAGAACCCGGCTTATCGTCCGGCTCCCGCTTGTTGTCAGAGGCTTGCCATGCCTGAAAATTCCCGGCCGGAAAAAATCTGGGCCCTGATTCTCGCCGCCGGACGGGGCAGCCGTCTGGCGGCCGCCATCGGCGGCCTGTCCAAACAGTTTTTATGCTGGCGGGGCGTCCCGCTGTACTGGCACGCGGCGCGGACCATGAGCCGCAGCGCCGTTGTGGACGGCGTCGTTTTTGTCTTTCCCCCGGAACGTTGCGCCGCGGAAGAGGAAACTCTGCGCGCCCTGCACGCCCGGGATGACCTGGGTCTGCTGCCCTGGCTCACAACGGCGGGCGGCGCATTGCGCCAGGATTCCGTGCGTCTGGGCCTGGCGGCCCTGCCGCGCGAAACGCGCTATGTGCTGGTGCACGACGCGGCCCGGCCCTTTCTGAGCCCGGCCCTGACGCGCCGCATCTGTGAGGCCTTGCGCCGGGGCGCTTCCGCGGTCGTCCCCGGCCTGCCCGTCACGGACACCATCAAACTGGTGGATAACGGACTCGTTACGGCCACCCTGCCCCGCGCCCGATTGGCGGCGGTGCAGACGCCGCAGGGTTTTGACCTGAACTTGTTGCGCCAGGCCCACCGGCATGCTCAGGAGGCGGGACTGACCGTCACCGACGACGCCGCTCTGATGGAAGCCCAGGGGCATGACGTTCATATTGTGCCCGGCGAGGCTGCCAACATGAAAATCACCAATCCTGAAGATCTTGCCCTGCTGGCCGGGAGCCAGACCATGCCGCGCCCCTGCACCGGCATGGGGTACGATGTGCATCGCTACGGACCGGGGCGTCCCCTGAAACTGGGCGGCGTGCCCATTCCGGACGGTCCGGAGGTCGTGGCCCATTCCGACGGAGACGTGCTGCTGCACGCGCTTATGGACGCCCTGCTGGGCTGCGCCGGTCTGGGCGACATCGGCCGGCATTTTCCCGACAATCAGGCCCGTTTTGAGGGCATCTCCTCGGCCGTATTGCTGGATCAGGTGTTGGAGATGCTGTACGGGGCCGGGGTCACGCTCTGCCATGCCGACCTGACCATCGTGGCCCAGGCCCCGCGCCTGTCGCCTTTCCGTGAGGAAATACGCAAAAATGTGGCCCGCCTGCTGGGGCTGGACAAAGCACACGTCAATCTCAAAGCCACCACCGAGGAAGGCCTGGGCTTTACCGGCCGGGCCGAAGGCATCAAAGCCTATGCAGTGGTCAGCGCCCTGACCGGCGCTGCGCCATCCTTTTCCACTTCCATTCCTTCTCCGGACCTCTGATCTCCATAAGGATGCGCCATGAACACTGAGTTGTACCGGCCCTGGTTCGCCCATTATGAGGATTTTGTGCCCCGTACTGTGGAGATCTGGGACAAGCCCCTCTACAGCATGCTGGACGTGGCCGCGGAAGCCTATCCAAACCGTAACGCCCTGATTTTCCAGAACACGCGCATCACCTACAAAACCCTGCGCGAACGGGCGGAACTCTTTGCCGGGGCGCTCCGGCGCATGGGCCTTGAGCCGGGCCAGCGCGTGGCCGTCATGCTGCCCAACCTGCCCCAGACCGTCATCGCCTTCTGGGGCGTCATCAAGGCCGGGGCCGTGGTGGTGATGACCAATCCGCTCTACATGGAAAAGGAGCTGCTGGAAAACATGCAGGATTCCGGAGCGGAGCACATGATCCTGCTGGATCTGCTCTGGCCGCGCGTAGCCGCGTTGCGCGACCGCCTGCCGTTGCGCAACTTTATTGTCACCAACGTGGGCGACGCGCTCTCTTTTCCCCTGAACTGGCTGTACCGCTTCAAGCAGGCCCGGCAGTCCGGGGAGTCCATTCCCTACGACAACAAAAATGTTTTTGAGTGGAAAACGTTCTGCAAGGGCGCGCAACGCCATACGGAACCCATTGCGGATCCGGCGCATGACCCGGTCATGCTGCAATATACCGGCGGCACCACCGGCCAGCCCAAGGGCGTCATCCTGACCCACGCCAATCTGGGCACCAACTGCCGCCAGGTGCTGGACATCATCAACGTCACGGCCGAGACGCACCACACCTTCATTTCGCTGTTGCCGTTCTTTCACGTGTACGGCCTGACAACGGGTCTGATCATTCCCATGGCCCTGGCCGCCACCAGCCTGCCCCTGCCGCGCTATGTGCCGCAGGACGTGCTGCGCGTCATCACCCGCCATAAAGCCACGATCTTTCCGGGCGCTCCGTCCGTCTACATCTCGCTTTTGCAGCAGAAGGATCTGGCACGCTACGATCTGAAAAGCATCAAGATCTGCGTTTCCGGCTCGGCTCCCCTGCCGCGCGAAATTTTCCGCCGCTTCCAGGAGGTCACCGGCGCGGCCATTCTGGAAGGCTACGGCCTGACGGAAGCTTCGCCCATCACCCATATCAATCCCTTGGGCCGCCAGGGCCAGAAGGAAAATTCCATCGGCATGCCCCTGCCCGGCACCGATGCCCGCATTGTGGATATGGAAGGCGGCTCCCTGACCCTGCCCCCCGGCAAGATGGGAGAGCTGGTCATCCAGGGGCCCCAGGTGATGGAAGGCTACTGGCGGCGGCCTGACGAGACGGCCAGCGCCCTGCGCAACGGCTGGCTGTACACCGGCGATCTGGCCACCATGGACGAGGACGGCTATTTTTATATTGTGGACCGTAAGAAAGACATGGTTCTTGTGGGCGGCTACAATGTCTACCCGCGCGAAGTGGATGAGGTGCTGCTGGAGCATCCCAAAATCGTGGAGGCCGTCACCGTGGGCATCAGCGACGACGTGCGCGGGGAGGTGCTCAAGGCCTATGTCGTGCCCTGTCCCGGCGAAAGCCTGGGCAAGGCCGATATAGTCGCCTGGTGCCGCAGCAAGCTGGCCGCCTACAAGGTGCCGCGCCTGGTGGAATTTCGCGAGGAATTGCCCAAGACCATCGTGGGCAAGGTTCTGCGCCGGGTTCTGCGCGAAGAGGAGGAACGCAAAAGCGACCGCCGGAAAAACCGGCAGGCGGGGCAGAAAAACGCCTCCTCCGCCACCGGGGCCGAACCGCGCCAGGGAACTGAGCAGGCGGCGCGGGAGCGGCTTTAATGCGCATTCTGGTACAGCGGGTACGTGAAGCCTCGGTCAGCGTGGAAGGTCGCGTTGTGGCCGCTATCGGCGCGGGTCTGCTGGCCCTGGTGGGTTTCGGGCGTGAAGACGGGCCGCATTTTCACCAAAGCCCGGCCTTTGCGGGGATGGCCCGCAAGCTTCTGGATCTGCGCATTTTTCCGGGCCAGGGCGACGCGGCTCACAAATTCCACTGCTCTCTTCAGGATTTCGGCGGCCAGGCGCTGTTGGCGCCTCAATTCACTCTCTACGCCGATTGCCGCAAAGGCCGTCGGCCTTCCTTCAGCGAGGCGGGCGACCGGTCTGGGCCGCCGGGATGTTCGAGCGCTTTGTGAGCCTTGTTGACGGGGCTTGCCATGGCGGCGTATCTTCAGGCATATTCGGAGCTGAAATGGAAGTCCGCCTCTGCAACTGGGGGCCTGTGACCATCTGGCTGGATTCCGCCAGACTTTTTCCTTAACGACACTATACCGGCAATGCCTTTTTGCTTGAGGAGGCTCGGCCATGTTTGATCTGCAAGCGGAGTCTCATAATAATGTCGACATCCTCCGTCTGACCGGCGACGTGCTGCTGGCTGACGTGGTCGAGTTCAACCGGCGGATGGAAGAAGGCATGGCGGCTTCCAACGTTCCCCAAGCAATACTGGACCTTAGCCAGGCGGGCCGGATGGACAATGCGGGATTGGGCGTCCTTGTCAGCATCAGCACCAAACTTCAGGGACGGGGGCGCAGGCTGGTCCTGCTCAATCCCGCGCCGCATGTGGCACAGCTTTTGAAAGACGCGGAGATAGAAGGTTTTTTCCCCACCTGCGAAAGTGAGGAAGAACTTAAAGGCTATACCCCGGACACGGCGGAATAGCGGCCGTACGCCGCCGGATCGCCCTACGGCCATGCGGCAATTTTTTCAGCCCAGACGGATGGTGCATGGTGCAATACTATCTGCGACATTATTTTGATCCTGATTTTGATTATCTGCGTCCGAAGCCCGGCGGCAGCGCGGATGGGAAGTCGGATCTTTACAGTCTCGGCTATGTGCAGAATGTCATCGCCGGGCAGCTTCTGGCCGAAATCATCCCTCTGGAAAAATGGGAAACAGAACCGGACCCGCGTTTTGTGCTCAACAAGCCGGAACTGCCCGCCGGGGCCAATACCCGCGTGGACCCGGCCTATCCCAACTATCTGCTTTCGGACGCTAACGGCTATGTTTTTTACAACGAAGGAAAAATCACGGTCAAACGCCTGCTTAACGTGCGGCAGGACGTCAGTTTCCGCACGGGCAACATCTTTTTTGTGGGCAACATGGCTATACACGGCTCGGTGCGTTCCGGTTTTTCCGTACAGGCCAACAATCTCCGAATTATGGGCATGGTGGAGGGCGGCGTGGCGCGCGCCCGGCGGGACCTGATGGTGGACGGCGGCGCGCGCGGCGGCGCCGGCCAGCACTGCCTGCTGGACGCGGGCGACAAACTGCTGACGCCGTTCCTGGAAAAAATTGAGGCCCGGGCCCGCGGCAACATGGTCGTTGACAAATACTGCCTGTACAGCACGGTGTACGCCGGGGCCAATCTGGTGGTGCGCGAACGGCTGTACGGCAGCACCATCAACGCTTACGGCAGTGTTTACGTGGGCAAGCAGTTGGGCAACAAGGCGGCGGTCCCCACTCAGATATATCTGGGCTACGACCCCCTGAGCATCCGCCAGTTGGAAAAGATCGACAGCCTGATCTCGAATCTTTCCCAGACCATAACCCATCTCAAGGCCGTGGCCGGTCATCTGCCGCCTGACGCCAGCGATGCCAGCCGCAAGCTGGCCCGGCTCGTCGAACAGCGTGAGCGGTCCATGAAACGGCGCACTGAACTCTGGTCCAGACTCTATCTGGATGAAAAATCCATGCAGAACTGCCGCCTGATGGTGCCGGGCAAGGTCTTTCCCGGCGTGGAAATCTCCGTAGGACGAGCCTTCATGCTCGTGGAACGGCCTTACGAAAATGTTTGTTTCCGGCTCTGCTACGACGATATCGTGGTGGAACCCCTGCCCCCCGCCGACAAAGGCAAACAAAAATGACCCCGCAAGACGGCCCGCGTTTCGAAGCGCTTTTTCCAAAGGGACATCGCAAGGGCGATCCCCCGACGGATGTGCTGGCGCATGTGGCCGGTCGCTCTTTCGCCATGCTCGGTCCCGGCGGCCCGGAGCGGGAAAAAGCCGTGATCAAGGCCATCCCGCCGGAACAGCGCAAGGACGCGCTGCCGGTTTTGCTTGGCGCGGGCCTGGGCCATGCCCTTCATCTTTTACTTGAAGAAAATGACGGCCCCATCGCTGTGGTGGAAAAGGAACGCGCCCTGCGGGAGCTGACCGGCGTGGTGGACGCGCTGCCCGAATCCGCGCGGCGGCGCGTGCTGCTGGTGGACGCGGAAGACCCGCACGCGGCGCTCACCGAATTGACCCACTGGCAGACCCGCCACGGCGGCAAACGGCTGCTGCCTCTGCCACTGCCCTTCTATCTGCGTCTGGACCGGGCCTATTACGGCGAACTGCGCGACAAGCTCGCCGCCAGCGCCCGCTTTGATTTCTGGAGCCGCGCCGTCCAGCCCCGCTTCCGGGAAGCCGGGCCGCGCGTGCTTCTGCTGACCAGCAAATATTTTCTGATGGGCGAACTGGAAGGGGCCTGCCGCAAACTGGGACTTGACTACAAGCTCGTTACCCTTGGGAACGACACCCTGGCCTGTGAGGATTTCATCCAGCAATTACTGGAGGCTGTGGTCTCTTTCAGACCGGATTGCTGCATCACGCTCAATCACATGGGCGTAGATGTGGAAGGCGTGCTCATGGACCTGCTGGCCCGCCTGCAACTGCCTCTGGCCTCCTGGTTCGTGGACAATCCGCATCTGATCATCCATCTCTACACGCGTTGCGTCAGCCCCTGGACGGCCCTGTTCACCTGGGACGCAGACAATATCGAAAGCCTGCGGCGAACCGGCTTCGAGCATGTCTTTTATCTTCCGCTGGGCACGGACCCGGAGCGCTTCAGTCCCCGCCGCTCAGCGGTTCCCGAGGCCTGGAAGGCCGACGTTTCCTTTGTGGGCAACTCCATGCTCTATAAAGTGGGCGGCCGCCTGAAAAACGGACGTTTCCCACGCGAATTGCTGCTGCCCTTCCGTGAGGTCGCCAGGGCGTTCATGGACAGCGAGCAGCGCTCGGTGGCGGACTTTCTGCGCCAATCCTTTCCCGACATCCATACCCGTTACGCGGCCCTGCCCGACAATGAGGCGCGGCTGGCCTACGAAACGGCCATCACCTGGCAGGCCACCCGTTTGTATCGTAACGGCTGCGTGCGCCGACTGCTGCCCTTCCGCCCCCTGATCGTGGGCGACCGGGGCTGGCGGGTCGAATTCCGGCGCGAGCCCTGCCAGCCGCGTTATCTGGACGCCTTGAGCTATTATGCGGAACTCCCCGCCTTTTACGGGCATTCCGCCATCAACTTCAACTGTACCAGCAAGCAGATGAAAGGCGCGGTCAACCAGCGGGTTTTCGACGTGCCCGCCGCCGGGGCATTTGTGCTCACGGATTGGCGGCCCCAGATGGAGCAGCTTTTTGAACCCGGAGAAATGGCCTGTTACCATGACCCGGAGGAAATCCCGGATCTGGCGCGTCACTATCTGGCCCATCCCCAAGAACGCCGTAAAGTGGCCGCCGCCGCACGCAAGCGTGTGCTCTCCTGCCATACCTGGGAACACAGACTTCAAGCTCTGCTTAAACAAATGCGCGCTATCTACGGAACGCCGACGACGCGCAAGGCCTCCGCATGAGCGCTGATCCCCTGCTGGTTTTGCAATTGCAGCGCATGGGGGATCTGATCCTGACCTTTCCCCTGCTGCTGGCCCTCAAAAAGCGCTGGCCGGGCCATCCCCTCTGGGTGGCGGCCGAACCCCAGTTTTTTCAGGAGCTGATGCCGCTGGCGCCGGAGGTGGTCTTTTTCCCGCCGTCACACTGCTCTACCCTGGCGCGCGGCACTTATGCGGCAGTCATCAATCTGAGCGGCCGCCCCGAGGCGGCCGCCTGCCTGGCCGGAGCGACAGCCGCACTCAAACTGGGGCCGGCGGCTTTGCCGGACGGCTTGCACATCCACGGCTACTGGCAACTCTACCGCGCCGCCCTGACCCAGAACAACCGTCACAATGCATTTCATTGGTCGGATTTGTACCGGCTGGATCTGGACCCCACGATACGCCCGGGACAAACAGGGCATATACTGCCCCAAGGCGCGGGCAGCGGACGCGTGGGCCTGGTTTTGGGCGCCAGCGAAGCGGCCAAACATCCGGACGCCCTGTTCTGGGCCCGGCTGGCCCGGAGGCTGACCACGGCCGGGATCATGCCGCTCTTTCTGGGCGGCAAGGCTGAGCAGGCGCTGGGACAGGAAGCAGCCCGCCTGGCCCGCCTGCCGCAGGCCAACCTCTGCGGTCGCCTGCCGCTCAGGGAAGTGGCCGCCGTGCTGCGCGGCCTGGACCTCTGCATCACCCCGGATACCGGCCCCATGCACCTGGCCGACTGGCTGGGCGTGCCGGTGCTCAATCTTTCCATGGGGCCGGTGCACGCCCGCGAAACAGGCCCCACTGCGCCCGGCCAATGGGTTTTGCGCGCGGCCATGAGTTGCGTGGGCTGCTGGCAGTGCCGACGCTCCAAGCTCTACTGCAAGCAGGCTTTCACACCGGCGGCCGTGGCTCGCGCGGCTCTGGCCATTCTGGAAAACCCGCGGGACGTCCGGCTGTTGTCCCGCACCGGCTCTCTTTCCGGCCTATCCCTCTATCGCACGGGTCGTGACGCGTTGGGGCTGTACCGGCTGGAGGCGTCAGAAGACCGGGAGGGCCGCGGCGCTGCGATTTCCTGCCGTTTTTTGCTGGAAGGCTTCTGGCAGGCCGCCTTTTTATTTTTGTATGATCCCTCGCTACGCCCTCTGGCCCGTCAGCGCCTCGCGACCCTGCGAAGCGCCTTTCCCCCTTTGGTTCAGCGCCTGGGCGCGGGCCTGACCCGTCTTTGCACGCACTGCGCCGCCGCTTTCAAACATCACAGCGAAAGTCTGTCCGCCGATTTTTGGCGCGCGGAAGCGCCTTTGCTGCGCCTTTTCGCCGGGCATACGCATATGTTCCTGCAAAACGCCGACTTCTCTGCCCAAGGCTGGCAGACGGCCATCGATCGGCAGACGGCCCTCTGTGATCTTTTCGCTTCCGAGACGGAATAATCCCGAACCGCTGGCCGCTTAACGCCCCGCATGTTCCGGCAGATCTTGCCGCAATAAGCCGCATCTTATTTTTATTTATTTGAGATTACTTGTTTTTTATTTTTGGAACACTCCTTGAATACTTCCGGGCGCAAGGAGTGCGACAATGCAAATTCTTCCCGTCGATCCGACTGGCTCCGGTTTGAACTTTCTGAGCGGCATGAGCGGCTCTTCCGGCGCTGATGCTTCCTCCGATTTTGTGCAGGCCATGCAGAACGCCATGGATTCAGTGGAAAACGGACAGCACGTGTCCGTGAATGCCGCCTTGCAGGACGACTCCGGCCAAAACCGGCCGTTGGTGGAAAGCCCTTACAGCCGCCATACCACGGATGGCGTCACCTATACCCTGGATGAAGTCTGTTTCACCAAGCAGGAACTGCAGGAATTACGCGAACAGCTTGTTAAGGCCGGTGCACCCGAGGAAAGCCTGAAACAGTTCGACGTGCTGGTCGGCCAGCCCGATGGCGCGACGCTGGCCCAGGTCATGGCCAGCCTGATGGGCAGGGGTACTGCCGCAGGCGTCAGTGACGAGGACGCGCAGACCATCACCGCCCTGCTGGGCAAAATCGACCCTTCGGGCGATCTTTCCCTCGCGGTGCTGCAACGGATGGACGAAGGCAAGGGAGAAGAAGCCTTGGCGCTGATCTCCGACGCCTTCGCCAAGCTGGCCCCCAACGAAAGCATTGAAATCAGCCGCGACGACGCGCTGGCCTTGGGCAGGGGGCTCGGCCTGAATAAAAACAGCTTGCAAAGCCTGTCCGACAATTTCGGCGGCTACGCCGCCCTGCGCGTCACCGGCGAACAGTTCGGCAATCTCATGGCCCCCGCCTCGACGCAGTTCACCATGGACAAGGCCAACCGCCAGAAGCTGGACGCCGCGCTGGAGCAGACGCTCAAGCCCATCATCAGCAAGGCCCGCGACCGCATGGAAAAGGAAAAGGCGGCCAGCGCGCTGCAGGATCGCAAGGTGCAGCAAAGCCGGGTCATGATCGACAAGACCGTGCAGAAAAACAGCCGCGAAATCCTCAACCAGACCCTGCACTCGGGCCAGCAGACCGACACTCCCGAAGACAGCGGAATTGCCGCGCAAAGCGACGCCGTCAACCGCAAGCTGGACGGCAGGCAGAGCGGCGCCGTGGGCGACGCCGACGGTTCGCAAAACCAAAAGAATCCCGCCGGAAGCCTGGCCGATAAACTGAATCGGGCCGCCGCCAACACGGACAAGGCCGACAATACGGCCATGGAGAAGACTGTTCCCGGAGCCGCCACGACGCATACGGACGCCAAAGAAGGCGGCAAAAACGGCTCCAACGCTCCCGGCTTTGAAAACAACAGCGGACAAAGCAAGGGCAAGGAATGGAACGAATTGCTGGGCAAGGTGGAAACACGAGCCACGCCGCCCCAGACCAACAATGCCAACTCCATCGTCTTTTCCATGCTTCAGGGCGGGCAGAACCTGTCCGAAACCTCCCCCGTGCAGGACACTGCCGTCCAAAACCGGCCTCTGGCCGCACAGGTGGCCCGGCAGGTGGAAAGCGGCCTGCTCTCCGCCCTCAAGGACGGCGGCAGCCGCCTGGATTTGCAGCTTCACCCGCAGGAACTGGGGGCTATCACCCTGACGCTCACGGCCCGCAACGGCGAGGTGAGCGCGCGCATCCGTTCCGAAAAAAGCGAAACCGCCGAAATGGTCAGCCGCCAATTGGACAGCATCCGCGCCAACCTGGAGCAACAGGGCATCAAGGTGGACAAGATTGAAGTGCAGATTCAGAACCAGCAGGGCGACGACGGCCGCCAGTGGCAAAATCTGGATCAGCATAATTCCCGGCAGGAAGAAGATGCCCGCCGGGAAGAACTTGCCCGCCTCAAGAATCTCGCAACACTGCGTAATTCCGAAGAAAATTCAGATTCAGGCATTTTGGAACAGCCTGTGCATTCTCTAGGGCAAACGGCAAGATATGCCACCCAATCTTTACATGTGGTGGCCTGAGCACGCCAAAGCGGAGTAAGCCATGTCCAGCATTACACAGGCCCTGAATCAGACCAACAACGAGTTCAATGCCGCCCTCTCCAAGCAGAAGGGCAGCAATCTGGACAAAGATTCCTTCATGCTGTTGCTGGTCACCCAGTTCAAGTACCAGGATCCGCTCAATCCCATGGACGATAAGGAATTTATTGCCCAGATGGCGCAGTTCTCCAGTCTGGAACAGCTCATGAACCTGAATACGAGCATGGAAGGCCTGACCGACGCCACCAACAACCAGCAGATGATCAACGCCACTTCCTATATCGGCAAGCAGGTGAGCGTTTCCGGCAATACCATCGGCAAGACCACCACCGGCAAAACCGAAGACAGCGACGGCGTGGTCAAGGTAAGCACCTTCCGTTACGCGTTCGGCGACAATGTGGCCAAGGGCGTGCTGACTGTGAAGGACGCCAACGGCAATCCGGTCTACACCGAAGATGTCAGCGGCAAGGCTTCCGGAACAACATTCGAGTTTACCTGGAACGGTATGACCAATTCCGGCGCTGTTGCCCCGGACGGCGTGTATACGGTCTCGCTGGCCGCTTACAATGCCGACGGCGAAGCCGTGCTCTCGGATCAGATCGTGGACGCCACAGTGACCGGCGTTGTCAATGACAACGGCACAGTTTATCTGGGCCTGGACGGCGGTCAGCTGATGTCACTTGCCAATGTGCGCCAGGTTTCCGAGCCCAAGGTGGTTAATAATGGCAACAACCCTGAAACGCCGTCTGACGAGGATAATTCTAGTCCAGAGAATCCCGACGAAGGAGATTCTGGCAGCGGCAAAAACACGGAAACTCCCGGCGGCGAAAACACGGAAGAAAACACCGGACAAGCCGCCTGAATATAACAACGGAACTATCCCGGCGGCCATAGCCGCCATGCAAGCCGCTATCCCAAGCATATACGGAGGAAGTTATGGGCCTTTCAGCCAGCATGTGGACCAGCGTTTCCGGCCTGCTCGCCCACGGCAACAAGATGAACGTGGTGGGCAACAATATCGCCAACGTGAGCACCATCGGCTTTAAAAGCCAACGGATGGATTTTAATGATTATCTGTACCTGAGCGGGGGCAGCGCCAGCGGCCCCACCCAGATCGGCGCGGGTGTGAGCACCTATGCCGTGCTGGGCGACTTTTCGCAGGGTTCCTTTGAAAGCAGCAACAGCGGCACGGATCTGGCCATCGACGGCAACGGTTATTTCAAGGTGCGCAAGCCCAACTCCGACCAGATGTACTATACCCGCGCCGGCGATTTCTATTTCGATAAGGACCGCCAGCTCATCAACCCTCAGGGTATGCGCGTGCAGGGCTGGCGTGTGGACAATTCCACTAATCTGACGCTCAACCGCGGCGCCACCAGTCTGGGCAGCACTTCCACGACGGAATCGTCCTATGTGGGCAGCGGCACGCCTACGGATATTGTGCTGGATATGTGGAACCTGCCGCCGCAACAGACCCACAGCGTGTCCATTACCATGGGTCTGACCTCCGACCCGGGCAGCGACAGAACCACCAATCCGGACAATCCCATGTCCGCGCTCTGGAACCAGTGGGACGGCACCTCCGAAACGCCGCTGGCCAGTACAGCCTATGTGGGCAAATCGGACATCGACGTGTACGACGAGGGCGGCACCAAGCACACCATGTCGGTCTATTATGACCAGGTGGCCCTTGAAAATGATGACTACAAGATTTCGGGGCTCCCCAATGGCTATACCGTATACGAGTATCTGGTGACCATTCCCCCGTCCGAGGACAAGCGCACTTACGGCGGCACCATCACCTACGACGCCGAGGGCAACCCGCAGATAACCGGCGAGAAAACCTTTGCCGGCACCAGAAAGGCAGGCGTGCTCATGGCAGGACATCTGATCTTCAATGAAAGCGGTCAGCTGGTCAACCAGACGGCCTACACTTACGGAGCCAACGGCAAGGATGCGGCTGGCGACCCCCTGGCGGCGGATACTCCCTGCGATCAGGATCCCGGCAAAATGGCCTCCTGGCAGCCCACCAAGATTTCCAGCAACGGTCTGCCCGTGTTCACGGCCAACTTCGACGGCAAACCTCTGGCCAACTGCGTGTCTGAAACGGCTGCCAACGGCGGCACCCCATACAGCATCGCGGAAAATTATATCATTGAGCTTGATCTGGGGCTGAGAAACACCGCCAATAATCCGGCCTGGAACAATGCCGACACTTCCCTGGCCAGTCTGACGACCAAGGCTGCCACGCCTCCCGCCACGCAGAAGACGCTCAACTTTTCCGATACGGGCGCCACCATGACGTCGCCCAACAGGGAAAACACCGCCAGCTTCCTCAAGCAGGGCAAGTCCATCGTGCAGGATTCGGACGCGGATGGTTACGCCGCGGGCATTTTGAGCACCTATCAGATTGACAAAAACGGCATCGTCTATGGTTCCTATGACAACGGCGAAACCCTGGCCTTATGGCAACTGCTTCTCTGCGATTTTGACAATCCTCAGGGGCTTTACCGTGAAGGCGGCAATCTTTTCTCCGAAACCAAAGAATCCGGCAGAGCGCGTCAGGGTGTGGCCAATGACGCCGGTTTCGGGTCAACCAACGCTTACAATATCGAACAGTCCAATGTGGACATGACCCGCGAATTCGTCCAGATGATCACCACCCAGCGTGGCTTCCAGGCCAACTCCAAGGGCATCACCACAGTGGACACCATGCTTGAAACGGTTATCGGCATGAAGCGGTAGTCTGAGACTGCCGCCCGGACGAGGGGACGTCCGCCTGACGCGGACGTCCCACAGCGAAGGGATAGCGCTGCAATCCGGCTTTCTCCGTACAAAGCGCCGGCCTCCGGGACCGGCGCTTTTTGCGTTTCTTCTTTTTTTCCACCCCACCACAAAACAAGGTTTTCAGCCCGGCGGAAAATTTCGGTTTAGCGTTTCATGCCTATGACTGTTTCCAACATGGTATCCACAGTTGTAATTCCCTTGGAATTGGCCTGGAAACCGCGCTGGGTGGTGATCATCTGCACGAACTCGCGGGTCATGTCCACATTGGATTGCTCAATGTTATAGGCATTGGTGGTGCCGAAGCCGTTGTCCCCGGCCACGCCCAGACGCGGTTCACCGGAATCCTGGGTGGCGGAAAAAAGATTGCCGCCTTCACGGTAAAGACCTTGCAGGTTTTGGAAGTCGTAGAGGGCGATCTGATACAGGGGCAGGGTCTTGCCGTTGGAATAGACGCCGTGAACCACGCCCGCCTCGTCAATATTGACGCTGCTCAGGGTACCGGCGGCATAGCCGTCCTGGCTGCGCTCCCGGATGGTAGGGGTGCTGACGTTGGCGACGCTGGCGTAGTTCTGCCGTTCCGCCGAGCTCATTGTCGGCAGACTGGAGCCGTACTTGATGATGTTTTCATAGATGGGATAGCCATCTTCGCCGATACCCTTTTGCGTCAGGGTGACCGCGAGGGTATCCAGCGTATTCCCCTGATTCTCATAGACAACATGGGGCTTGCTGTCTTCCGCAATGCTGATCTTGGTATCTGGGGCCACAACATTGCCTTTTGTGGCCGTGAATTTGGCGGCATCGTCGGCGATCTTGAGGAAATCCTCCTCCTTCAGCTTGGTCGGCTTGTCTTCCCTGCCCACATAAAATCCGTTGGCCGGTGAATAGTACACGACATCAGCCCCTCTGTGGCCGTATATTTTCCTGCCGTCCGCAGCGTTCGGGTTTTCAATATAGAATCCGTTGCTGTCGTGCATAACATTAACAGGATCGGGGATGCCGTTTTCCTTGTACTTGCCGTAAACCTTGGGATCATTCACGTCCGCCTGAGTATAGTAGCCGATATCGTCGTTATAAATATATTCATTTATTATATTACCTGTTATCTTATCTATAACAGGGTTATAATACGAGGCATACTTGCCTAATTTTTCATCATATATACAGTATTTCTCATCTTTTACATAGACATTTTCCCCATTGAGCTTGCCGTAGACATTGCCGCTAGCCTGATTCTGGAGCGGCGGGTCCAGAGGCTGTTCAGGCGTCACAGGTGTGGGATTAACTATCCGGACGCTATCAATATCAACTCGTGTGAAATCCGCTTCCGAAACAGGTTTTCTGGTTACTCCTTCCAGATAGTAAAAACCATACACATCGTCATGGAAAACAGGCTTGTTGTCACCGGTAGTATTTTCGGTTCCATAACGACATCGTCCTAATTTATCTTCAACATAAAAACCGTTATCATCATGATAATATTCCTTTTTACCTCTGCTATACACTCTTTTCGCTGTAGGTGATGCCTGAGTGTAATAGCCGAATTCATCCTTATATACAGGTGTATTTACCTTATCTTTTTTAATATAGAAATCTGTTTTTCTGCCAAGAACTTCATCAAAAATATAATATGCATTGTCTGAATCCTGATATACCGGAATTTTTATATCAGTTGCGTCTTTTAATAATGTACCTGCCTGTTTATCCACCTCGACGTAGTAGCCGTAACTGTCCGCGCCTACCCATTTCCCCGCCAGATCCGCCGGGGTTTCAGCCTTGCCGTAAAACTGTCCGCTGGCCGGAGGCGTGGAATCGTCCTGGGTGAAATAATAACCGTATTTATCGCTGCCGACAGCCACATAACCGGAAGTTCCGTCCGACAGCCGGTCGCTCAGGGGATTGCCGTTCTTGTCCCGCATTATCTGGTTGACGCTGCTGTTATCCCAGGTGGGACTGATGTTTTTCAGGCCCAGGTCCAGTTCCGTAATATATTCCTGCGCCTGGCTGTAGGGCGTGGATGAACCCGCCGTACGCATGGTTTCACTGACGCTGTTGGCCAGTGGCTGGCCGCTGAAGTTGGCCGTGAACACGGGCAGGCCGTTGCTGGAAAATTTGGTGGGTTGCCAGGAACTCTTGTCCGCCGGATTTCCGGCGTACTGGCTGTTGGGGGACTGGCCGCCCGCGGCCCCGAAGGTATAGGCCGTCTGGTTCACCAGTTGACCGCCGGCGTCGAAAATCAGCACGCCGCTCATAAGTACGCCGGCGTTTTTGTTGGTGCCCGCATCGGGGTCATCGTAAAACTTGGTAGGCTCCTTGGCCCAGGTATTGGCGGCCTGGTTGTAGCCTTCGCCGCCGTAACTGCGCTGGTCCTCAGCCGGTGGAATGGTTACCAGGTATTCATAGATGGTGTAGTTGGAAGGCATGCCTTCAATTTTATAGAGAAGATTGCCCTTGCTGTCGGTTTTGCTGACATCCACCTGATCATAATACACCGTAAGCGTATGGGATGAACCGCCCTCATCATAAACGTCAATGCTGGACTGCGTGGCATAGGCCCCGCTGGCCATGGGAGGCGTGCTCGAAGCGTCCCATAGGTCAAAAAGCGCGGTCAGCGGACTGGTGCGCTGGTGGTCTTGTCGTCGGCGCCGTTGTTGGTCAGTCCCATGGTAAAGCTGACATTGGTAGTTTGGCGGGGTTTGATATTCCAGCTGTCCAGCACAATGTCCGTGGGCGTGCCGGAGCCCACGTAAGCGGATTCAACCGTTTTTGAGGTGCCGAGATTGGTGGCCCCTCCATTGAATGTCAGCTTTTTCTCATTGTCGACCTTCCAGCCTTGCAGGAGGTATCCTTCAGGATTTTGCAGCTCACGATTTTGGTTGAAATAAAAATCTCCGGCGCGGGTATAGTATGTCTGATTGCTGTTGGGCTTGCGCACGCCAAAGTAGCCGTTACCGTCGATAGCCAGGTCCGTGCCGCTGTTGCTGCTTTCAAAGGAGCCCTGCGAGTAATCGCCCAGCACGGCATAGGTGCTTACACCCGCACCGATCTGGGTGGGGCCGCTGGCGCTGCCCCCGCTCAGGTACAGATAATCATTAAAATCCATGCGTTGGCTTTTAAAGCCCAGGCAACATGAAATCCTGCCCGCCATATGACGGAGAAAAGGCTGTAACGCGCGCCTCACCTTCCGGCGCCGGAAGAGATGGGCGGCACAGCGGCGGCACAACGACCATCGCGCAACGGAGAAAAACAATGATTGAATGGCAGAGGTTAGAAGTAGGCATCCGCGCCCGCATCCATCCCACGCGCAAGCATGGCGCGCTGCCGGACAGATATTTTGTATTACGTTATAGCGTGGACGGCATCAAAAAACAGGAAGCCCTCGGCTGGGCCAGCCGGGGTTGGACTCTGGCCAAGGCCCGTGACGAATTGGCCAAGTTGCGGGCAGCCGCCCGCACTGGCGAAGGGCCCGTGACCCTGAAGGAAAAAAGGGAGTTGGCCCGAATGGCCCGGGAAGCGGCCCAAGCCGCCGAACAGCAAAAAATCGCCATCTCCGGGCTCTGGGAGCGCTACCGGGCCGCACACGCACAGAGGGCGAGCATCGCGCATGACGCATGCAATTATAAACACTTTGCCGAGTTGCACGGCCTGACCACAGATCTGCTGCGCACCGCGCAACTGGATGCTCTGCGGGAAAAACTTTTCGCTCAGGGCAAGGCTCCGCAGACCGTCAAGCACGTCCTGGGCCTGTTGCGGCGCATCATCCGCTGGTCGGTCTCACGCGGGCTTTGTCGGCCGCCGGACCCCTCTCGCCTGCATTTTGAAATGCCCAGGGTGGACAATCAGAGAACAGAATGCCTGACTCCGGAGCAGGCCAAACGGCTTTTTCAGGTGCTGGATGCGTCACCTGAACGCAACCTGGCCGCCCTGCTTCGTCTGGCTCTGGCCACAGGCTTGCGTCGCAAGGCGCTGTTCGGTTTGCGGTGGGATGATCTGGACTTTCGGCAGGGAGTACTCGTACTGCGCGGCGAGCACGCCAAAAAAGGCCGCACCGCCTATCTGCCCATGACTCCCGCCGTCCGCGCCATTCTGGAAAATATTGAACGCACGGACTCTCCTTACGTCTTTCCGGGCAAAAACGGCGGCAAGCGCGGCGAGGCTCGCGCCTTTTGCCGCCGGGTGCGGGAACTCTGCGGTCTTCCCAAAGATTTCCGCATGCTGCACGGCCTGCGGCATACCTATGCCTCGTGGCTGGCGTCCAGCGGTCAGGTGGATCTTTTCAGCCTCCAGCGTCTGCTCACCCATGAAAGTCCACAGATGACCCTGCGCTACGCCCACCTGGCGGACAGCGCCCTGCGGCGCGCCGCGGGCGTCATTGACGCCTGTCTGCGAAAAGCCCGCACAGCTCAACCCACCGTCCCGCCGCGCGGCACAACGGCGGCACAGGCGAACTCCGCCGACTTCTCGTAACGCGCCAAAAATTCAGCGCAAATAAGGAGGAAAATTTTTCCCTACTTTTTGAATATCATCATAACATATTTAAATATAATAATAAAAATAATATTGGCATATGCGTTGCAGAAGAATGGGCACAGCTTAGTCAACCACCCAGGAGGTGTCCCATGTCTTTGGTCATTAACCACAATATGATGGCCGCCAACACGGCCCGAAACCTGAATGCGCATTACTCTCAGTTGAGCAAGTCCACCGAGCGCCTTTCCACGGGCCTGCGGGTCAACAGCGCGGCGGACGACGCCGCCGGTCTGGCCATCCGCGAGTTGCAGCGCGCGGACATCGCCACTCTGCACCAGGGCGCGCGCAACGCCAACGACTCCATCTCCCTGATCCAGACCGCCGACGGCGCGCTGGGCGTCATCGACGAAAAATTGACCCGCATGAAGGAACTGGCCGAACAGGCCGCCACCGGCACCTATGATTCCACCCAGCGTCTGATGATCGAATCCGAATATCAGGCCATGGCCTCGGAAATCACCCGTATCGCCAATGCCACGGACTTCAACGGCATCAAGCTGCTGGACGGCAACCTGTCAAGCAGCGTGCATGACGGCAGCGGCATGACCTCCACCGGCAAACTGAAGGTCCACTTCGGCACCGGCAACGATTCCGCCGAAGACTATTACTATATCACCATCGGCAATTGCACGGCTTCGGCCCTGGGCGTGGGCAATCAGGCCATCGACGCCGCCACGGGCGAGTTGCGCGCGGGCGGCACCATCTCCACCCAGGAGGCCGCCCAGAAAACGCTGGTGGCCCTGACCGACGCCATCGTGTCCAAGGATAAGATCCGCGCGCATTTGGGCGCCATGCAGAACCGCCTGGAAAATACCATCACCAACCTGAATACGCAGGCAGAAAATCTTCAGGCCGCGGAATCCCGTATTTCCGACGTGGACGTGGCCACGGAAATGACGCAGTTCGTCAGGACCCAGATTTTGAGTCAGAGTGCGGTAGCCATGCTCTCGCAAGCGAACTCGCTGCCCCAGATGGCCATGCAGCTCATCGGCGGCTAGGTCATCTCGACATAGGCTGTGGCAGACCAAAGACGGGAGGCCCGGGGGCTGTGCCCCCGGGCCGGGTCAGGCTTTCCGGCCCGGCATCTCCCCTGTGGGGCGCCGCGTTATGATATGGATGAAGGGCACATATCCGAATTCTCTCCGGCGGGTTCCAGCGCGTTCAGGGCCTGACGGGCGGCTTCCTGTTCGGCTTTCTTACAGCTTGTGCCGCTGGCCGTAAACTCTCTGCCGTCCGGCAGATGCAGAGAAACTTCAAAAATTTTGGCGTGTTCGGGACCATGGCTTGCCAGTTGGGCATAGACCGGCCGTTCCTTGAACAACTGTTGCGCCACTTCCTGCAAGCGCGTCTTGTAATCCTTTCTTTGCGGTTGCCCGGCAGCCTGTGGCCAATGCGGCTCAAAAATGCGGGCCACCGCCTTTTGCGCGGCGGCAAAGCCTCCATCTTCGTACACGGCGGCAAGCACCGCCTCCAGCACATCACTGAGGACGGAATCCCGGCCGCGGCCGCCCTGACGCTCCTCCCCCCTGCCTAATTTCAGCAGGCCGTCCAAGCCGAACTCCCGCGCCCGTTCGGCCAGGCTGACAGTGCTCACCAGCCGCGCGCGCAGTTTGGTCAGTTCCCCTTCCCGGGCATCCGGAAAGCGGCGGAATAATTCCCAGGAGACGCAGAGTTCCAACACGGCGTCGCCCAGAAATTCCTGCCGTTCATTGTGGCGCTGGCCGCCGTCACACTCGTTGGCCCAGGAGCTGTGGGTCAGGGCCAGATCAAGCAGTTCCGGGCGGGCAAAGACATGGCCCAACCGTTCTTCCAAAGCGGCGCGGGCCTGCGAAGGCGTCGCGCAGGTGGGTAAATCAGCGGTGCTCATGCCCCTCAATGTAGCCGTTTCGCGGCTGATGGCAACAGAAAATCCCTTGACATGCGCCCGGCCAATGCCTACCTAAATGCAACTTACTTATGAGGAGCAAAGCATGGCTTATGATATCCGCTTGATGAAGCTGGTGACGGGCGAACTGGTCATCGGCAAATATGATCAGGAAAAAGACTGCCTCAACGATGTGGCCGCCATCCAGAGCATTCCCACCCAGCAGGGCGTACAGATGATGATGCTGCCTTACGGTTATCCTTTTGAACCCAATTTCAGCGGCACGCTGGAGGGAAAAACGTTCCTCTACCGTTATGCCGATACCCCCAAGGAACTCCAGGACAAATACATTGAGGCCAGCACCAACCTCACGGTAGCGGGCGGTCTCGGCAAAATGCAGTTCGGCTCCGGTCCCATGCCCGGCGGTAACGGCAGCGGCCTGATCAAGTAGAGAAAGCGGTCCCGGATATTCCAGTTTCTCAAAGGCGGCGTTGAGCGCCGCCTTTTTTGTACTCCCGGCCCAAATGAGGATATCATGCGCGAGCTTCTGCCCCTGCTGCCCAAACCCAGCCGCTATGCAGGCATAGAGGACGGCGCCTGCCGCAAAGACCCTGCGCGGGCGCGTCTGCGTCTGGCCCTGGCTTTTCCCGACACCTATGAAGTGGGCATGTCCTACCTGGGGCAGAAAATCCTCTACGGCATCGTCAACGCCCATGAGGGCTGGTGGGCCGAGCGGGTTATGGCCCCGGACCGTGAAGCCGGAGCCGTTCTGCGCGCCAACAACGCCCCGCTCTGCACGCTCGAATCGGACACGCCGCTGGCCGACCTGCACTGCGTTTCCTTTTCCATCACACACGAGCTCTGTTACACCAATGTGCTCTACATGCTGGATCTGGCCGGGATTCCCCTGCGGTCGGCCCAACGCAGCCAGGATTTGACGGCCTGCCCCCTGGTCATTGCCGGCGGCGGCGCACTGCTGAGCGCCGAACCTTTGACGCCCTTCATGGATCTGATGGTTCTGGGCGACGGCGAGGAGAGCCTGCCTGACGTGCTGCGCCTGCTGGAGAGCACCCTGGATCAGGGCTGGAGCCGTGATCAACTGCTGCGCGAGGCCCGGCTGATTCCCGGCGTGTACGTGCCGTCGCTTTTTTCCGCCGGGGACGGCGGCACGCCTGTTCCGCTGCTGCCCGATTACACCCGCCCGGCGCGCCGTATCGTGGCGGACCTGAATGCGGCGGCCTATCCCACCCGGCAGGTGGTGCCCGTGGGCGCGGTGCACAACCGTCTTTCCCTGGAAATAGCGCGCGGCTGCACGCGCGGCTGCCGCTTCTGCCACGCGGGCATGGTCTACCGGCCCGTGCGCGAGCGCTCCCTGGCCAATATCACCAGCCTGCTGGACGACTGCCTGCGCGAAACCGGTTTCGACGAAATTTCCTTCCTTTCTCTGAGCACCGGGGATTTTTCCGCCCTCAAAACCCTCTGTCACGGCGTGCTGGACCGCTGCGCGCGCGAGCAGATCAGCCTTTCCCTGCCGTCCCTGCGCGTGGGCTCCATTGACGACGAGATCATTGAGCGCATGGCCGATCTGCGCCGCACCGGCTGCACTCTGGCCCCGGAGGCGGGCAGCCAGCGCCTGCGCGACGTCATCAACAAGGGCGTCAGTGAGGAAGACCTGCTGCTGCACGCCCAGAAACTGCTGGAACACGGCTGGCGGCAGGTCAAGCTCTACTTCATGATCGGCCTGCCCACGGAAACGGACGAAGATCTGGCCGCCATAGCCGAACTCTGCCGCAAGGTGCGCGACGCCGCCGGACGCGGCGGCCCGCGCCTTCAGGTCACGGGTGCCCTGTCGCCCTTTGTGCCCAAGCCTTTCACGCCCTTCCAGTGGGAAGCCCAGATCAGCCGGGAGGAGATCAGCCGTCGGGTGCACCTGGTGCGGGAGTTGTTCAAGGGTCAGAAATGCCTGAAACTGCACTGGCATGAACCGGCCATGAGCCATCTTGAAGGTATTTTGTCCCGCGCGGACCGCCGCATGGCCGATGTGGTGGAAAAGGCCTACCGCAAGGGCGCGATTTTTTGCAGTTGGATGGAAGGCTTTGACCTCGCGCCCTGGCTGGAAGCCCTGGACGAATGCGGCATCAGCGCCGAAACCTGCATCGGCGCGCGCGAACCGGGCGCTTCTCTACCCTGGAGCCATTTGGAAGCCGGAGTCGCCGAGGACTTTCTGCTGCGCGAGCGCGAACGCGCCCTGGCCGGGAAAATCACTCAGGATTGCCGCTACGGAGCCTGCCGCCAATGCGGCGCGTGCGACACTAAGGCCGCTCCCTCACGTCTGCCGCATGCCGCCGCGGCGGAGCCGGACGCGGCCCTGCACCGCAACCGCCTGATCTTCGCGCAGCGCGACCAGAATGCGCATGAGCCGCGTCGGGACGAGGAGGGCCGACTGATCTGCCGCGCCCAATCCAACCGTCCGCCCCAAATCGCTGAGGAACTCACCCACAAGGCGGCCCAGTATCGCATCTGGCACAGCAAAATGGGCGGCAGCGCCTGCCTGAGCCAGTTGGAGCTGCAAGCAGTGCTGGAGCGCGCCCTGCGCCGGGCGGCCCTGCCCCTGGCCTTTTCCCAGGGCTTCCATCCGTTGCCGCTGCTTTCCTTCGGCCGGGCCCTGCCCGTGGGCGTGGAAAGCAGGGCTGAATGGTTCGCCCTGACGCTGCACAAAATTCTTGCGCCGAGAGAAGTTTCCGCCCGTCTGGATCCGCTGCTGCCGCCGGGCATGTCCGTACTGCGCGTCGACGTGGTCGACAAAAGCCGCCGTACGGAGCAGGCCGAGGCCGAAACCTTTTCCCTTCGCCTGCCCACTGACGAGGAAAACGCCGCTGCCGTGCGCTGTTTCGCGGATTTCGCCGCTCTGTCCACGTTTCCCCACACCCGGCAGACAAAAAAGGGCCAGCGCAGCGCGGATATCCGGCCTCTTCTGCTGCGCTGGGAGGCGGGTCCGGCCCAATCCGACACGCGCAGCGGCGCGGACGCGGCCGTGACATTTGTGGCTGACTGGCGTAATCTTTATTTGTCGCCCCTGCTTTTTTGTCTGGCTGTTCTTGCGCCGCTGGGGCCTGAAGAGCATCTGCGTCCCCGTCTGCGGCTGCTCAAAACGGCACAGACGTTCGCGGACTCTCAAACATATCCATAGTCTGCCAGGATCACTCATGCCACGAGCTTTTACTCCCACTTGGTTCTTCTTCGGCGACTCCCTGACCCTAGGAGTCAATGACAACCGCATGCCCGGCGGCTGGGTCAGCCGTCTGGCCCTTCTGGGGCAGGAGGCGGGCCTCTACCGCTTCCCCCCGGCCACATTTTACAACCTTGGCGCGCGTCGTCAGTCCACGGCGGACCTGGCCCGGCGCTGGCGTCAGGAAGTGGATTGCCGCCAGATGCCCGGCATGATTCCCCACCTGCTCTTCTGCACGGGCGTGGTGGACATGGCCGCTCCCGGCGGCGGCCAGCCCTTGGCTCTGGACAAATCCCTGTTCTGCCTGCGTGACATACTGGCCGAGGCCGCCCCGCTGGCCCCCACTCTGATCGTCAGCCCGCCGCCGGTGGCTGACCCCGCCGTACGTCGGCGCATCGCGGAACTCGGCGCGGCACAGGCCGCCCTCTGCGCGGAACTGGGCCTGCCGTTCGCCGACATCCACGCCGCCCTGGCAGCTTCCCGCGGTTATATGGACGACTTGAGCGACGGCCTGCATCCCGGTCCCGAAGGCTGCACCATTATGGCGGAACTGCTGCTGGCGCAAACGCCCGTGCACGACTTCCTGCGCACGGACATGGATGAAGAGGAAAACTGAAATGGGCTCGTGCATTCCTTTCAGCGACGAAGAACCCTTTGTGAAGCGTGTTAAAAGCTTGGCGGATGACGAATTGCTGGAGATCTGGGAAGAAACGCAGCAGATTGAAAGTCTGCTCTGCACGGAACTGCAGGCAGATCTCTCCCTTGCCCCGGATTATGAAAAAGTCATTGTGGAAGAACTGCGCCTGCGCTCCGGCCGCAAGTTGCGCGCGCCTCGCATGGGAGAATGAGCGCACGCTTTTTTAAGTTTTCGGTCACGGCGACGCGGATACAACTGCGCCGCCCATGGAACCTTTAAGCCTTACCTACCGCTGCGAAGACTTTTTTCAGACAAATCATGTCCACCAATTGAACGCCTTCTTCCACAATGGGTTCACGGTAATTGTCCGTGAAAAAATTTTTCAGCCGGTGGGAAAAAACAAAACCCCGCCGTTCGTAAAATGCCAGTATGCGCGGATTTTCGCCCGTGCCCACCAGCATGTTCGAATATTTGCCCCGGTAGTGGCGGAAGACATGCTCCAGCAGGCGCGTCGCATAGCCCTGTCCCTGATATTCCACACGGGTAGCCAGATTCTTCAGCTCGCATACGCCCTCGCCTTCGTCGGTCAGCACGCAAAGGCTCTTCAAATCCGGATCAAACAGCACGAACATGTCGGCCCGCCCCAGGTAGCGGTCGATCATGTCTTCCTGCTCGTCAGCCAGCAAGAGCAGATCTAGATGTAGAGTGTCAACACGTTGTTCACCCTCCGCTCAGCCTTGAGGCTGGAGGTTTTCTGCCAAGAGCCGTATGCGGACGCACAAAGTTGTAGCGATGCGTCCAGACCGGCAAGTTCGCTGTTCTTTTC
>NZ_VUMH01000018.1 GCF_009696265.1 Desulfovibrio porci | reverse complement strand
GGATCGCCTGCTGGGCCTGCTGGGCCAGGTTTCAATCCACGCCTCCGCGTGGGAGGCGACGTCAGCGGAGACGGCTCGATGCCGGCAAGTTGCTTGTTTCAATCCACGCCTCCGCGTGGGAGGCGACTATTGCCCGTGTCGGCCGTGTTGTACGCCTGAGGAGTTTCAATCCACGCCTCCGCGTGGGAGGCGACGGTGCAAGAATACAATGCCTACGTCAACGCTGGGTTTCAATCCACGCCTCCGCGTGGGAGGCGACCAGTGGGCGTTATCCATGGAGGCATAACCAAAGAGTTTCAATCCACGCCTCCGCGTGGGAGGCGACTGACGCGTCTCCTGGTCCGTCGCATTGATATCCGTGTTTCAATCCACGCCTCCGCGTGGGAGGCGACGACCACGCCGGGCGTAGTTGCACATGTCCTGATAAGTTTCAATCCACGCCTCCGCGTGGGAGGCGACCCCTGACAGATCGCCCAGATCGGCGGCCCGCTCCAGTTTCAATCCACGCCTCCGCGTGGGAGGCGACTCAGGGGGCCAATCAACGCCTGCCTTCGTTACGAAGATGTTTCAATCCACGCCTCCGCGTGGGAGGCGACGGCGGCAATTTCGGCATCAGTGAAAGCAGGCTGAGTTTCAATCCACGCCTCCGCGTGGGAGGCGACCTCAAGGGTTTGCAGACCGGACAGGCCGCCCCCAAAGTTTCAATCCACGCCTCCGCGTGGGAGGCGACGCCGTGTGCGCGCATTGGATGGCGAGGATTTGCACGTTTCAATCCACGCCTCCGCGTGGGAGGCGACCATACCTTTCTGAGGCCAAGGGCGGGCAGTGGTGTTTCAATCCACGCCTCCGCGTGGGAGGCGACGCCTGCCGTCCGTGGCGGCAAACACGCCACAGGGGTTTCAATCCACGCCTCCGCGTGGGAGGCGACTATCCAGTCCTTTACCGAATTTATCAAACAGCCAGCCGTTTCAATCCACGCCTCCGCGTGGGAGGCGACCGGTGGGAGCCAATGCAGTAGTCCCTCTACTGACCGTTTCAATCCACGCCTCCGCGTGGGAGGCGACGCCAGGATGACCGTCGTCCGGCGGCTCATCCCAACGTTTCAATCCACGCCTCCGCGTGGGAGGCGACCGGGAGTTTGGGACATGGTTTTTTCTCCATGGGATGTTTCAATCCACGCCTCCGCGTGGGAGGCGACTTGGGATTCTTTATCCTCGTCGCCTCGTCTATGATGTTTCAATCCACGCCTCCGCGTGGGAGGCGACGGGCCGTTTTCCCGGCGGGGCAAAACCCCTGTACCGGTTTCAATCCACGCCTCCGCGTGGGAGGCGACGTTGCGCCCAAAGATCTTTCGTCCATATACATCAAGTTTCAATCCACGCCTCCGCGTGGGAGGCGACTCGGAGTATCCCGCTTCAATTTCCGGATTGGTCAAAGTTTCAATCCACGCCTCCGCGTGGGAGGCGACACTATGGAGGCTGTATGACCCTTCACGAGGCATTGTTTCAATCCACGCCTCCGCGTGGGAGGCGACGGCCCGCTGCAGCCCGGCGAAGCTGGATTGGTCGTTTCAATCCACGCCTCCGCGTGGGAGGCGACTCTTATCCGCGCGCCGGAATAATTTCACAGGCGCGTGTTTCAATCCACGCCTCCGCGTGGGAGGCGACGACTGGCTTTAACGCTGCCGCCAATCTCCAATGGGTTTCAATCCACGCCTCCGCGTGGGAGGCGACGCCTTGATCCTCCTTGTCCAGTCCGCTATCGCACGTGTTTCAATCCACGCCTCCGCGTGGGAGGCGACACCAACGCACGTACGATCGTTGTGGGCTTGGAAGTTTCAATCCACGCCTCCGCGTGGGAGGCGACTTTTTTGAGAAATTTTTTTGTCAGACTCATTTTGTTTCAATCCACGCCTCCGCGTGGGAGGCGACTCTACCACGCGGAAAAGACATATTACGTCACAGGAGTTTCAATCCACGCCTCCGCGTGGGAGGCGACAACCACGGCTAACTACCGTGGCAAAGATAAGTATGAGTTTCAATCCACGCCTCCGCGTGGGAGGCGACTTCTCGTGCTCCCGGCCCTTAGCAATCGCCACATGTTTCAATCCACGCCTCCGCGTGGGAGGCGACGCTCTGCTTTCGTAGTCGCATTGTCCGGAGCTGAGTTTCAATCCACGCCTCCGCGTGGGAGGCGACTGCCAGATCCCGGCTCTACGCCTTCATGACTGTGAGTTTCAATCCACGCCTCCGCGTGGGAGGCGACCGTCAGGGTATCCATAATCAGCGGGCTTCCAAGGAAGTTTCAATCCACGCCTCCGCGTGGGAGGCGACGAGTATTGGCGAGCAAACTGTACTGAGCCAGCGGGAGTTTCAATCCACGCCTCCGCGTGGGAGGCGACGACCAGCTGATACGCGCCCTGTTGCGTACCAAGAGTTTCAATCCACGCCTCCGCGTGGGAGGCGACTCGGGTGAGAGGGGTATGGGTATGTTTTATTTTAGTTTCAATCCACGCCTCCGCGTGGGAGGCGACGCGGCAATTTCGGCATCAGTGAAAGCAGGCTGAGGTTTCAATCCACGCCTCCGCGTGGGAGGCGACCGGTGCTGACACTACCACGGTCATGGCTTTGCAACGTTTCAATCCACGCCTCCGCGTGGGAGGCGACCGGCCGTACAACTCGTAGTGTAATAGATGGACAGTTTCAATCCACGCCTCCGCGTGGGAGGCGACAACTGCTTCACGCGCTGCTTTTTAAGCTTATACGGTTTCAATCCACGCCTCCGCGTGGGAGGCGACGGGGGGGGGTCTCGCTGTCACTCGCCACAGTACAGTTTCAATCCACGCCTCCGCGTGGGAGGCGACACGAGCGATAGGTATATCGGACGCCGCCGCCAGGTTTCAATCCACGCCTCCGCGTGGGAGGCGACAACCTTCGCCGATCGTCGACGCATTATTGTCCAGTTTCAATCCACGCCTCCGCGTGGGAGGCGACCTATCGCCTATGCGGCGGTCGGTGCTGAAGTCACGTTTCAATCCACGCCTCCGCGTGGGAGGCGACCAGGCCGTCCACGCCCAGATTGAAGGCCATGTTCAGTTTCAATCCACGCCTCCGCGTGGGAGGCGACCAGCGAGAGGTTTCATTATGACCACACTTGAGATGTTTCAATCCACGCCTCCGCGTGGGAGGCGACGATATATATGGCTACGTTAACCCCTGAAGGCCGTGTTTCAATCCACGCCTCCGCGTGGGAGGCGACTATGGAGCCCTTGACGAACTCATTTCACTTATCAAGTTTCAATCCACGCCTCCGCGTGGGAGGCGACTTTTCTGAGCGGCAAAGATGCGCTCGGTAGGCACGGTTTCAATCCACGCCTCCGCGTGGGAGGCGACGTTGCGCCCAAAGATCTTTCGGCCATATACGTCAAGTTTCAATCCACGCCTCCGCGTGGGAGGCGACGCGGAACCGCTTTCACGTGGCCTCCGTCTTCATAGGGTTTCAATCCACGCCTCCGCGTGGGAGGCGACGACGACTGGACACGTCTATTGTACGCAAGATCCAGTTTCAATCCACGCCTCCGCGTGGGAGGCGACCGTTTTCCCGGCGGGGCAAAACCCCCTGTACCGGGTTTCAATCCACGCCTCCGCGTGGGAGGCGACATGTTCGGCTCTGGTGATCCAGACGTAGCGGATAAAGTTTCAATCCACGCCTCCGCGTGGGAGGCGACGCCTCATGCCGGGCCACAACTTCAACTGTGAGGCTGTTTCAATCCACGCCTCCGCGTGGGAGGCGACACGTAGCGGATAAAGAAGCCAAGGCCAGAGTGGACGGTTTCAATCCACGCCTCCGCGTGGGAGGCGACCGGCGGCAATTTCGGCATCAGTGAAAGCAGGCTGAGTTTCAATCCACGCCTCCGCGTGGGAGGCGACCCAACATGGCCATGTTGACGTTGAACTGGCCGGGTTTCAATCCACGCCTCCGCGTGGGAGGCGACCGTCAGGACTGGGCGGACGCCGCCGCGCGGCTCGGGTTTCAATCCACGCCTCCGCGTGGGAGGCGACGACAAAAGCTGATCTCGAACCTGCCTACCTACCGGTTTCAATCCACGCCTCCGCGTGGGAGGCGACGCCATCGCTTCATCTATCACAGATGTGTTCGTGGTGTTTCAATCCACGCCTCCGCGTGGGAGGCGACCTGGCTATGGGTGTGGAGCAATATTTTTCAGGTGGTTTCAATCCACGCCTCCGCGTGGGAGGCGACGGTGGCCATGGTGCGGTGGCTGGGAGATCAGCTTGTTTCAATCCACGCCTCCGCGTGGGAGGCGACATTCAGTGCTTCCGCCATGTTGCTTAACACAGCCCCGTTTCAATCCACGCCTCCGCGTGGGAGGCGACGCGGTTCACAAGGATGGCCTGACCGGTGTAGCCGGTGTTTCAATCCACGCCTCCGCGTGGGAGGCGACCTTTTTCATAGCTTGTCTCTTGTGTTAAATATTCTGTTTCAATCCACGCCTCCGCGTGGGAGGCGACGTCAGTACCTTCAGCGGTTTGGAGTACCTCACTGTTTCAATCCACGCCTCCGCGTGGGAGGCGACCTTATCGCGCTCGTGGCTCTGCAGACCAAAATTGTTTCAATCCACGCCTCCGCGTGGGAGGCGAGTAGTGGAAAGCGGGCCACAGGTGCCGCTCGTCAGTTTCAATCCACGCCTCCGCGTGGGAGGCGACGCCCGGGCCAAAAGACGACGAGAGCGCTTCGGTGTTTCAATCCACGCCTCCGCGTGGGAGGCGACACCTGCGACGGCTGGAGCGGCCCCTATCACAGCCGGTTTCAATCCACGCCTCCGCGTGGGAGGCGACGATTGGCCGGATGTGTAGACGTACTTGCAGGCGGTTTCAATCCACGCCTCCGCGTGGGAGGCGACGCGAAGCTCAATAGCGTCTTCGTTGTAATCCTGAAGTTTCAATCCACGCCTCCGCGTGGGAGGCGACTTCTTCGCCTCTTTGCTGGGTCAGCATTTTTGGCGTTTCAATCCACGCCTCCGCGTGGGAGGCGACCGGCGCCGGAAAATCCCGGTCCGGTCACGACACTGGTTTCAATCCACGCCTCCGCGTGGGAGGCGACTACCGGGGTGGTATTGGCAAAGAGTGGCTGGGAATGTTTCAATCCACGCCTCCGCGTGGGAGGCGACTCAAGGCAGCATATGCTTTTATGCTGTTCAGTCGGTTTCAATCCACGCCTCCGCGTGGGAGGCGACTTGCACTGAGGAGAGATGCTTTGCAATACGCGCAAGTTTCAATCCACGCCTCCGCGTGGGAGGCGACCGTCATACGTGCAATTGAGTATGTTCGGTGACATGTTTCAATCCACGCCTCCGCGTGGGAGGCGACTGCCCAAGGGCAATGTGCCTGTGCGGGTGGACGAGTTTCAATCCACGCCTCCGCGTGGGAGGCGACGCCGACGCTACGTCAGACAGCGCAGTAACAGTAGAGTTTCAATCCACGCCTCCGCGTGGGAGGCGATCTCAACCATAGGAGTTTGCACCATGTCGCAAGCTGTTTCAATCCACGCCTCCGCGTGGGAGGCGACTTCTTGTCGCCCGTATTGAGCGCCGCTGGCTGACTGGTTTCAATCCACGCCTCCGCGTGGGAGGCGATAGCGCTACGCCCAGCTGACCACGAGCATCAGCCATGTTTCAATCCACGCCTCCGCGTGGGAGGCGACGGGTGGCATCCATGTTGAGCCGGATGGCATCATTTTGTTTCAATCCACGCCTCCGCGTGGGAGGCGACGCTCGGGTATGGTCAAACGCGTAAGCGTCAAGGAGTTTCAATCCACGCCTCCGCGTGGGAGGCGACGCGTCCGGGGCTGGCGTGGACGACGGAGCCGCCGTTTCAATCCACGCCTCCGCGTGGGAGGCGACCCAGTTCGTTAAGCAGCGTGGACGCTGTAGAGCGTTTCAATCCACGCCTCCGCGTGGGAGGCGACATCCTTATTCTGGTGATTGGTATGCTTGGGACAGGTTTCAATCCACGCCTCCGCGTGGGAGGCGACGCCGCCGCCTTTGCCAGTTTTGCGCAGGGAGAAGAGGTTTCAATCCACGCCTCCGCGTGGGAGGCGACTCCTGTTGCCCTCCCCCTGCACTATGATCGCCCTGTTTCAATCCACGCCTCCGCGTGGGAGGCGACCACATTAAGCAGGGCAAAGGCCACGGCGCGGTTGTTTCAATCCACGCCTCCGCGTGGGAGGCGACTCCTGCGCCAGCCGCGCCACCTCGTCAGAGTAATTGTTTCAATCCACGCCTCCGCGTGGGAGGCGACAATTGCTATTATATTTTAATCAACAAAAGGGGGAGTTTCAATCCACGCCTCCGCGTGGGAGGCGACGGGTTAAAAACCACCGTACTCGTGGCCGACGGCGCGTTTCAATCCACGCCTCCGCGTGGGAGGCGACGCAGGGGCAGCGGCATACACTGGCCGGACGTGGATGTTTCAATCCACGCCTCCGCGTGGGAGGCGACTGTAGAGGCCGGATGGAGCAACACTGAGCTGAGAGTTTCAATCCACGCCTCCGCGTGGGAGGCGAGCCGCCGCCTTTGCCAGTTTTGCGCAGGGAGAAGAGCTGAGAGTTTCAATCCACGCCTCCGCGTGGGAGGCGACGTCAGGGTATCCATAATCAGCGGGCTTCCAAGGAGTTTCAATCCACGCCTCCGCGTGGGAGGCGAGATTCCGGCTTTTGTTGCTGGAGCGATGATACCAGTTTCAATCCACGCCTCCGCGTGGGAGGCGACGCGATTACCAACACGCTTTGGATATGGATTATGCGTTTCAATCCACGCCTCCGCGTGGGAGGCGACTCCTGCTGGCCTATGTGTTCCAATTCCTTTTGCCAAGTTTCAATCCACGCCTCCGCGTGGGAGGCGACAAGCAAAAGTAGCTCTTCAAAGACGCCTGAGTCCAGTTTCAATCCACGCCTCCGCGTGGGAGGCGACTTGCGCCCAAAGATCTTTCGGCCATATACGTCAAGTTTCAATCCACGCCTCCGCGTGGGAGGCGACGCCCGCGCTGGCCAACGTCTTCGGCCCATGCCCTGTTTCAATCCACGCCTCCGCGTGGGAGGCGACGTGCTCTTGCAAATCAAACATAGGATCGCCGTCGATGTTTCAATCCACGCCTCCGCGTGGGAGGCGACGCTTCCTTCCGTCAGCTTGCCGGATTTCCCGCTGATGTTTCAATCCACGCCTCCGCGTGGGAGGCGACTGGCTGAGCCGCACATGATCCGGCACTGTGGGCGTTTCAATCCACGCCTCCGCGTGGGAGGCGACTATCCTGTTCCGTGGCCGCCTGCTTTTTCAGGGGTTTCAATCCACGCCTCCGCGTGGGAGGCGACGGAGCGGCTGGGCGACCACTATATAGCTTCCGCAGTTTCAATCCACGCCTCCGCGTGGGAGGCGACACGGCTCTGATGGCCTGTGGAATGGGCAAGCTCATGTTTCAATCCACGCCTCCGCGTGGGAGGCGACTCCTGACTCATGATGCCTCCTCTATATCAGCCCCTGTTTCAATCCACGCCTCCGCGTGGGAGGCGACGTGCCGGGATCGGTGGCGGCGTCGTAGTAGGCGGGTTTCAATCCACGCCTCCGCGTGGGAGGCGACCCCGCGTTCCAATCGCAAAATGCGTAACACACTGTTTCAATCCACGCCTCCGCGTGGGAGGCGACCGCGCTCTGGCTGACCCACGCGGCGGCACAGCATCAGTTTCAATCCACGCCTCCGCGTGGGAGGCGACCCTTGCCGCCGAACATCTCGCTCAGGGCATCCAGTTTCAATCCACGCCTCCGCGTGGGAGGCGACGCCGTCCTCCTGACGCAGACGAAGGGCTTTCAGGTTTCAATCCACGCCTCCGCGTGGGAGGCGACTTAGATCTGGTGGAGAGTTAAACGGATGGGTCGTGGTTTCAATCCACGCCTCCGCGTGGGAGGCGACCCTATAACTGCCTTTGCAATAATACTTGGACAAACGTGGTTTCAATCCACGCCTCCGCGTGGGAGGCGATTCTCAATTACTGGCATATGGCCCGTGACTTTGACGTGGTTTCAATCCACGCCTCCGCGTGGGAGGCGACGCGTACTGCAGAGCATCTCTCCTCAGTGCAAGAAGTTTCAATCCACGCCTCCGCGTGGGAGGCGACTGATAGAGGTCAGGCGAGCCAGACCACGGCGGTTGTTTCAATCCACGCCTCCGCGTGGGAGGCGACTCACATACTGCATAACATAAGCAACAGAGAAGAGTTTCAATCCACGCCTCCGCGTGGGAGGCGACGTCTGCACCGCTCTTGCTCATGAGCTTGCCAGACGGTTTCAATCCACGCCTCCGCGTGGGAGGCGACGACCAAGGCTCCTGGGCGGGCATCCACGTGGAGCTGTTTCAATCCACGCCTCCGCGTGGGAGGCGACGTCCCACTGAAACGGTTCCTCTCGGTCAAAGAAGTTTCAATCCACGCCTCCGCGTGGGAGGCGACCGTAGCCGTGGCCGCGCTGGCCGCCGCCGCCGTGGGTTTCAATCCACGCCTCCGCGTGGGAGGCGACAGAGCGCGTCAATGGCGGTGGGAAGAGAAGAGAGGTTTCAATCCACGCCTCCGCGTGGGAGGCGACCCGAACGACGTCATATTCGTCCATGAGCACGATGTTTCAATCCACGCCTCCGCGTGGGAGGCGACGTAATCGTCCGGCAGTTGCGTCACATTGATGACGTTTCAATCCACGCCTCCGCGTGGGAGGCGACTTGGGCGGATGTGGCGGAACCGGCGGCGGGAATGATGACGTTTCAATCCACGCCTCCGCGTGGGAGGCGACAGCAGCACAAAGCGTCCTTAAGCTTATTGCTGCCGGTTTCAATCCACGCCTCCGCGTGGGAGGCGACGACGAATGCAAACGAGAGTTTTTTCTGGTACAGGGTTTCAATCCACGCCTCCGCGTGGGAGGCGACGACGGCATCCGAGGCTTTTTCGCCTTCCTCAAGGCGTTTCAATCCACGCCTCCGCGTGGGAGGCGACCACCAAGAATAGATGGTGGATATATCTGGAGAACAGTTTCAATCCACGCCTCCGCGTGGGAGGCGACTCCGGGTGTGGGCTAATACAATACCGATTCGTCGGGTTTCAATCCACGCCTCCGCGTGGGAGGCGACTCAAGGTGCTTCAGCCGATACGGGACTTTTTCGGAGTTTCAATCCACGCCTCCGCGTGGGAGGCGACTATTGCTCGTGTCGGCCGTGTTGTACGCCTGAGGAGTTTCAATCCACGCCTCCGCGTGGGAGGCGATGTTCGGCTCTGGTGATCCAGACGTAGCGGACAAAGTTTCAATCCACGCCTCCGCGTGGGAGGCGAGGCCTCCACGCTTGCGGCGTCCACACCAGCACTCTGTTTCAATCCACGCCTCCGCGTGGGAGGCGACTTTCTCTTCTGGACTCAGGCGTCTTTGATTAAGGGTTTCAATCCACGCCTCCGCGTGGGAGGCGACACTGGCCGCCGTATACTGTTCAGAATCACACAGAGTTTCAATCCACGCCTCCGCGTGGGAGGCGACCTGCGCACCACCTGCCACCCCGGCGCCGTCACCATGTTTCAATCCACGCCTCCGCGTGGGAGGCGACGCCTCTTTGTGATTTCAGGGTAGATGGTATTTCTAGTTTCAATCCACGCCTCCGCGTGGGAGGCGACGGCCACGGCTTCGGCGTTCTTGCGGGCCGTCTCGATGTTTCAATCCACGCCTCCGCGTGGGAGGCGAGGAAAATGCCCGCCAGCGTGGTGGCCCGCTACGCCGTTTCAATCCACGCCTCCGCGTGGGAGGCGACAAGGCCGGGAAAGAGGAAGCGTTCAGCGCCAGAGTTTCAATCCACGCCTCCGCGTGGGAGGCGACTATGCGGCGAAAATATGAATCTCATGGTTATGAAGTTTCAATCCACGCCTCCGCGTGGGAGGCGACGCTTGACTTCGCCACTTCGTATCTGCGTATGGCTGTTTCAATCCACGCCTCCGCGTGGGAGGCGACTCTGCCTCCCATTTTTTTGCCTCTGCCTTGGTCGGTTTCAATCCACGCCTCCGCGTGGGAGGCGACGCAACTCAACAGTCGCCTGCACCACGTCTTCTCCCGTTTCAATCCACGCCTCCGCGTGGGAGGCGACTTGGCGGCAGGGGCAGTAGCGGTAACGGCGGCGGTGTTTCAATCCACGCCTCCGCGTGGGAGGCGACTGTTTCGTTGCCAAAGCTTTCCGGCGGCAGGTCGAGTTTCAATCCACGCCTCCGCGTGGGAGGCGACCCTTCGCCCCCTTGGAAAAAGCGATTTGCACATGTTTCAATCCACGCCTCCGCGTGGGAGGCGACATGCGCGCCTGATTCACTGTTCCCGCCCCCTGCCGTTTCAATCCACGCCTCCGCGTGGGAGGCGACATCATCGCCATCAACAAGCCCGAAAATGACCACCTCGTTTCAATCCACGCCTCCGCGTGGGAGGCGACTCAGCACCTTCAAGCGTTCTTCCTTGTGCCGTGGTTTCAATCCACGCCTCCGCGTGGGAGGCGACACGAACCACGGCTCACCATCACGTTCCACCACGCGTTTCAATCCACGCCTCCGCGTGGGAGGCGACACTACGGGTTGTGCGTCCGTCAACACCCACGCTGGTTTCAATCCACGCCTCCGCGTGGGAGGCGACCTTGGCTTGCAGAAGTGCCGGAGTCGTTTGAGGAACGCTGGTTTCAATCCACGCCTCCGCGTGGGAGGCGACGGCGCAAAGTGCTCGGTATTAGCCAGACGGGTTCCGTTTCAATCCACGCCTCCGCGTGGGAGGCGACGGAGCCGGACGCAAGCCTGGATCGCGTTCGCCCCGGTTTCAATCCACGCCTCCGCGTGGGAGGCGACAAGGCTATTAATGATGCTATTGGCCCCGATAGCCACGTTTCAATCCACGCCTCCGCGTGGGAGGCGACCAGCGGGAAGCGACGCGACGGCAGGGAAGGGGTGGTTTCAATCCACGCCTCCGCGTGGGAGGCGACCTCTGCGCATTGGTATATTTTTCATTCTCTACCGGGTTTCAATCCACGCCTCCGCGTGGGAGGCGACGTGGCAGGCCTCAGCCTGCGCGCATAAAGGTTTTGCGGGGGCCATTTCGGGAATCTGCCGTTTGGCGCTGCCCGGCTTTCCGTATTTTTTATAGCTATACAATTATTGTGTTATATTCCAATATGCTGGATGTATCGCGGATCTTCCTGCAAAAAGCCGTCAACTTGAGGTCCCCGCTTCAGAAAATCAACGGCCCCTCAGGATCGTAGCCCGGCTTAACGCCCCAGTGCTCTATCTTGCCCCGCCAGGAGCTGCCGAGAAAATAAAAGCGCAGGCTGTCCTTGTCCTGATCCATCTCATTGAGCAGCGCCGCGCGCAGGTTTTTCCACTGCGCCGGATCCACGGCGCATTCAAAAACAGAGAATTGCACGCGCTGTCCCCAGTTCTGGCAATGCCGGGCAATGCGCCGCAGGCGCCGCCGCCCCGCCGCGTCTTCCGTATTGACGTCATAGCTCACCAGGACAAGCATGCGTCACCTGATGACAAAGGGCGGGTAGGCGTCCATCTCGCCCCTGATATGCCGGGCCAGCAGACGCGCCTGCATATGCCAGAGCAGGCCTGTGGTCATGCGTTCATTCAGAAAAGGATGCAGTATTTCTTCGCGTTTGCGTTCCTGGTAGGCCACAAGCACTTCCTTGCGGGCTTTTTCTTTCAGAAGGACCGCGCCGGACGCGGTCTGCTCAAAATCTTTCGCCCGTATCTGCCCCCTGTTGACCAGCGTCAGCGCCAGCCGGTCCGCCAGAACAGGGCGGAATTCCTCCATCATATCCAGGGCGAGACTCGGCCTGCCCGGCCTGTCCCGATGCAGAAAGCCCACAGCGGGATCAAGCCCGACGCTTTCAATGGCCCCACGCAGGTCCGCCGCCAGCAGCGTGTAGAAAAAGGAGAGCAGGCAATTGATCTCATCCAGCGGCGGACGGCGGCTGCGTCCGGTGAAACGTATGCCTTTGGCCTTGGCGGAGATGAGGCGGCCAAAAACACTGAAGTACATTCCGGCCGCCTCGCCCTCCAGACCACGGATTTCATCAAGCGACCGCGCCTGGGGCAGACGCTGCAGACAGGATGTGAGGCTTTCACAGGCCCGGGCCAGCCCGCCGTCGGCGTGTTCCTCGGGATGTTCTCTGGCCGCCCGCCGCAAGACCGTGCGGCAATTGACAATCTTGCCGGTGATGAAGGCGCGGGCCAAAGGGACCGCCCCTTCCGCGCTGTCCGTTTTGCGGTACTGCTCACGCCGCAGCAGCACATTGCCTGTGGTGGGACCATGCATTGCGGCCATGAAACGCCCGTTTTCCGTGAGCCAGGACACGGCCACGCCGTTCTGGGCGCAATGGCCGAGCAGAAAGGAACTGCAACTGACCTGCCCAAAGCAGACCAGCGACCCGATGGTGTGGATGGGAACTTTTCCCAGTTCCCGCCCTTCCGCGCGCAGACTGACACACTCGCCGTCCTTGGACAGCCAGGTATTTTGCGTGGTCACGAAAAGCGTGTTCAGGTGGCGTTTCATGGTTCTCTCCACAGAGCTTCAAGATAACGCGCGGCCAGCGCGGATTCTTCCACAAAAGCGGGCATGCAGGCGTTTTGGAGAGAGCAGGCCGCGCAATGGCCCCGTTTTTCCGGAAGCGGCGTTTTGCCGATCCGGAAAAGCTCATGCACGGCCAGGGCGATATCCGCGCTTTTCCGGCGCAAGTCCTCCGTGAGCGGCACAACGCTTCTGCGCCGCTGAGCGCCATAAAAGATCGCCGCTTCGGGGATGGACGTTCCCAGCATTTCCTCAAGGCAGACGGCCTGCGCGCAGACCTGTACGGCGTCGGCCTCGGCATGCCCGTGCGGCGAGCCTTTTTTGTATTCCACGGGATAGGGCCGCCATGCGCCGCCGCAACGCCTGAATTCGACCACATCCGCCTTGCCGCTGACGCCCAGGCGGACGGAGCGCAACGGCAGGTCCGTTACAAGACGGACCTGGCCGCGCGCCGTGCTTTCCCCGCTGTGGGCATGCTCGTGCATGAGCCGTCCCTCGGCGGTATGGCTGTTTTCCTCCCAGATTTGTTCCAGGTGGATCAGCGCGCACTGCCGGGGGCAATAGGCATAGTGCTGCAATGCGGAAAGAGGCACAAAGTCCGCTTCGTCCATGGGCGGGCCTCTTCGGTTTATAATTTTTCCTGAATTTCAACGGATTCCAGGCCGTCGCGCCGCACCTGAACCTCGTAGTCGCTGAAGGCTCTGGCCGGGCCGGCCCCGGCATCCACGCGCGTTACCGTGACGCGCTCGAACAGGGCGTGCGCGGGCATGTTGCCCAGGCGGTTGGCATGTTTGAAGACAATCAGTTTCCGCGCGCTCATTTTGCCGCGCGCGGCGGAGTGATCGTGCTCGAACATATTGATCAGCGCTTCCCACAGCAGATCGAGATCGCCTTCGCTGAAGCCGGTTTTTTCAGCAAACGGCGCGGAGACATAGCCTTCGGCCCGGTAGAGGCCGTAGGGCACAATGGCTTTGCGGCCCATGGTGCGTTCTTTTTCCAGATCCTTCTCATTGGTGACGGCCATGCGGGTGATGCTGACCTCCTGCGGCACAATGGGTTCCACGCTACGGGCAAAGGCCAGCTGTACCGGGCCGCGCACCTGGCCGCAGTTGATTTCCGTGCTCATGACGGCTCCGAAGGCGCGCACGTCGTAGAAATTGGCGCACATCCAGGCCGTGAGGCGGGCGGCGTCCTCCGTTTTCTTGGGCAGGCGCTTGCCGCTTTTGTCCGGCTCCAGGCCGCAGGCCTTGTACGCCAGCTCATGGCGCTGATTGAGCACGGCTTTTTCCTGAATATAAATCTTGAGGCCTTCCGCGCCGTTGTGGGCCAGCTCCACGTAATTGCGGATCTTGCGCTTCAGGCAGACATCCGTGACCAGGCCGCAACCGGTTTCCGGGTCGAGGCGGGGCAGGTTGCCCGCGTCCGGGTCGCCGTTGGGATTGCCGTTTTCCACGTCAAACAGCAGTACGAATTCATAACGGTTGGCAAGAGCGGACATGGCTTACTCCTTTTCCTTTTTCTGATAATTGGCGACGCGCTGGTGATAATAGCCGATGAAGAAATCTCCCTGTTCCGGCAGGCTCAGGTGGGGCGGAAAAGCGCTGATGTCCCGCATGACCCCGGCTATTCTGTCTTCGTTATATTTGCCGTAGTCCGCCTTGCTGATATGGTGCTGGGCCAGACGCAGCAGTTGGGGAAAGACCAGAAGCGGCGTGGCGGAAGCGGCACCAATGTAGCGATCCTTGATGGAGGCGCCTACCGCGCCCACAGCGTCGCTTTGCGTTTTTTCCAGCAGGGCGAACAGTCTGCCCAGCAGATAGGGGAGATCTTTGCGGCTTTCGTCAAGTTCCATGGTCCAGGCTCCTTGTGAAGGATGGTTGCGCAGCAGAAAGGCTTTGAGCAGCGCCGCGCGCAAATAGGAAATATTCTTGTCCGCGCGGATGCGCTGCATGACAATCGCCAACAGATTCTCGGGATAGCGGCCGCCGGAGAGAACCGCGCGGGACAGGGCGTCGCCCAGGCCGGCCGGGATATTTTCCGTTTTGCCCTGCGGGGCCAGCTCGCGCAGCAGCATCCAGAGCGGCGGTAGAGGCGGATCGTTCGCGTACTGCGGCGCGAGGGCCAGGTCGTGATAATGGCGGCCAAGGTTTTCCAGCAGTTGCCCGAACGAGGATATTTGCCACACTGTGACGCCCAGGCGGGCCTGGTTGGGCTTCAGGCCCAGCAGGAAGAAGCGCGTTTCCGCCGCGCGCAGGGCCGCCAGATCAGCGTCCGCCGGTTTTTTCCCGTCACGCGCGGCGCGCAGGACAGCGCGCGTCCTGCCCAGCAGTTCCCGGTCTTCAGCCGTATCAGCGCCGCATTCCAGCGCCTCGCCGTCCTCGTAGAGCAGGCAGGAGGCAAAGACTTTTTCCGCCGGGCCGGGCTGCTCCGTCCAGAAAACGAGGCTGGTGGAACCCAGGCGCAGGCAGTGCCCGCTGTCCTTTCGCAGCAGAAAGTTCAGCGCCGTGGTATAGGCTTCGGCGGCCTCGCCGCTCACGGGCGCGTTGAAACTCTGGCTTTTCCCGTAGGATTCAAAGGCGTCGCAGTTGAAGGACACCAGGGCCGCGCCTGTGGGATTGGCCCCGCTGACGCCCCTGATGGGCGGATGGATGCGGGCAATGGGCGCGGTTTTTCCCGTCGCCAGACAGATGCCGGTCGGCTCCTCCCCTCCGGCGCGGCGTTGTTCCTCCCAGATGCGGCGGATGTCAGGTTGATCGTGTAAAAAGCCCTGATCTTCTTCAATCTGAAAGACGCCGTTTTTGTCCAGAATAAGCGGGCCGACGTCCAGATCCGCAAACATTTCGGGCCGCCAGGCTTCCAGAAAAGCGGCCACTGCCTGAAGCCGGGCGTTGCCGGTGCCACGGGCCAGCTCTTCGTGGACCTGCCGGAAGGCGGCGAATGTTTTGGCGCTGCGCTCGGGTTTGCCCTTGCCGTCCACGCCCAGCAAATAGCCGGTGTTGTCCCAGAAAAGATTGGGGCTGATGCCGGAACCGGACTGCTTTCGCGGCGCGGGCACCAGCAGGGGCCGGGCTTTGCCCTTGTCGTCCAGGCGGGGCAGAATGCGGCGCAGAACGCCTCGGGGCGTCAGCACCAGAACAAAACCGATCAGTTCCCGGCTGTAGCCGGGCAGGGGCAATTCCGTATCCGGCTCTTGCAGCATACGCTGGTAAAAGGCCGCCAGTTCGCTCAGAATCATGCTTGCGCCTCCCCGGACCGGCGCAGGCAGTCCGCCACGTCGATGACGCCGCCTTCCAGGCGGGGGCGGTAGAAAATGGGCCGCATGCCGTGGGCGAAATCCAGGTCATAGAGCATCCAGCCCAGATCGCGGGGCGCATCACGGGCCAGTTGGGAGGGCGGCAGGCTGTCTTCCAGTAACGTGAAATGGGCGGGAAATTCCCGGCAGCCCAGACAAGGCCGGTGAAAGCACTGTCCGGCTCTGGCCCGGCGGGTGAAGATGTCCAGATGCTTGCCCGGGTTGTCGCCCGGTCCGGCCTTGTCCGTGAGTTCAAAATGGGCTTCGATCACATAAGCCACTTGGCGCAGCACCAACGAGGCCCGCTGCTGACGCGCATCCTCCACGCAGATATGCAGTGGCGTCATGTTTTTCATGGCCTGGGACGCATTTTGCGCTGAACCTTTACAAGCCAGCTCGTTACGGCGTATGGAATCAAAGCGGATAGGATTCAGGATATGCAGCCTGTCGATAATCCAGCGTATGGCGGGTTTCCAGTGCAGCGATTCAAGAATGCCGCGCGCCGCTGACGGAGTTATTACTTCGTAAGACATGCGTTCCGATTTTGTCTCCGGTCGTGTAAATAAGGCATATTCACCCCAGACATGCAGTGCTATGCCGTAGGCCATGCGTACCTCCTGAACATGCCGGGTCCCGGCGTTGTCCGTTTCAGAAATACCCGCGCGCAGATGCGCGGGTGGTCGCTGTCTAAGCCCAATAATTATTTCAATCCACGGCGCGTATGGATGCGCCGACCAGCTCGTCACGCCGCCTTGTCATCCTCCTTTATTTGCGGATGTGGCCTGTGCACAGGCCACATCCCTTCCTGCGGGAGCTGGCAGAACTCCCTCAAGTGAAAAATTCATAACAAATATTCTATATAAATGCAATAGTATAATTCTATTAATGGGTTTATAAATTAAAAAAGGCAGTCCTCCGGAGTCTGGCGGGTGGGGTCGTCCACCAGCAGGCCCAGTTTCGGATCATAGCCCGCGCCGTTGCGCAGCACGTCAAAGCAGCCGTGCAGGGTTTCCAGGTTGCCAGCCGCGCGCAGCCTTTTCAGTTCATGCGGATAAATCTGCACGCTGTAGCCCTGCAGCAGGCGCAGGGTCAGACGGCGGGGCGGGTATTCCGTTTCCAGGCGGCGGACAAGCGTATGGCTTTGTTCCGCCAGATCGCCGCCGTCTTTCGCGCCGTGCGTGATGATCACCGGAACCGAGCCGTCCGTAATGAAACGGTAACGGGCGTCCATCTGCCGGAAGTCAAAGGCATGGGGAAATGCGGCATTTTTTTCGCGCAGCATTGCCAGCAGGCGCTCTTTGTCCAGGTCCGTGAAACCGTAAAGCGCTTTGAAATAGGCTTCCACCGCCGCCGGGGCAAAGATGTCCGCATGTTCTTCCGCCACCTGGCTGAAAAAACAGGCGCGCAGATAAAGGTCGGCCTGGGCGGAGGAAAGGGGCTGTTCCGGCGTGTAAACAAACAGGCTGCCGGAAGGCAGTTCGCCCGAGCGGTTGCAGCGGCCCGCGGCCTGTGCCACGGAGTCCAGGCCGCAGTGGGCCCGGTACACGCAGGGGAAGCTGATATCCACCCCGCATTCGATGAGGGACGTGCTGACCACCCGGCAGGGTAGTCCCCGGCGCAGACGTTGGCGCACGGCGTCCAGTACGAGCAGCCGGTGTCGCGGCGTCATGCGCGCGCTCAGGTGAAAATGGGCTTCGTCATTTCCCAGGCTTTCATAGGTCGCGCGGGCCTGGGCGCGGCTGTTGACGATGCAGAGCGCCTGATGCTCTTGCCGCAGGCGGCGGCCCAGTTCCTCATTGTCGAGCTTGCCCGGCTGGGAAACACGCATGCGCCTCTGGGTTGTGAAGGTGCTGAAAAGTTCCTCCACCCGTGGGGCGGGGATCAGTTCGCGCAGGCTGTCCTTTGCGAAGCCGTTTTTCAGAGGACCGTCCCGGCGCAGCGCCGGTTGGGTGGCGGTGCAGAGCACAAGGCTTGCGCCGTAATGTTCCGTCAGTTCCCGCAGCGCGAGCACCGAAGGTTCCAGCAAAGGAACGGGCAACATCTGCGCCTCATCCAGAATAACCACGCTGCGGGCTATATTGTGCAGTTTGCGGCAGCGGGAGGGGCGGTTGGAAAACAGGGATTCAAAGAATTGCACCGCCGTGGTGACGATGACCGGCGCGTCCCAGTTTTCGGCGGCCAGCCTGAAGGGCAGGACCGCCCGCCCCTGGTCGTCGGCGTTTTCTCCGGACTGATCCGCCGCCTGCTCACTGGGGTGGACATAGTTGCTGTGGTGCTCCAGCACGGCCTCCTCTCCGAGGACATCGCGCAGCACCCGCGCATTCTGCTCAATGATGCTGGTGTAGGGGGCCACCAGAATGATTCTGTCCAGCTGATGCCGCCGGGCGTGCTCCAGGGCGAAGGCCAGCGAGGAGAGCGTTTTGCCGCCGCCGGTGGGCACAGTGAGGGTGAATGCGCCGGGCGGCAGCGCGGCAGCGTCCAGGCAATGGCCGAGAATTTCTTTTCTGGCCGTGACAATGGGGCTGTCGTCAGACGCCGCGCGCAGAAAGCCTTTGGTGGACAAAAAATTGTGCAGCCGTTCGCATAGCGTATCCAGAGAAGGCCAGCAGCCGCGCTGCTGACAATTCTCCGGAGTGTAAAAGTGTTCCGTATCCAGAAAATCAGCGTCCGTGAGGCAGGAGAAAAGCATGCGCACGAAGAAAGTGACGCTGAATGCGGCATGTTCTCTGGCAAGGCGAAAGGGGAAGGGCAGCGCGTCCGGTTGAGGAATGTCAGCCAGCGCCGCCAGATCCAATCCGGCGGAATAGTCGGGGATGGCATAGGCCGGGTCCAGGCGGGAACGCAGGCTGCCCACATCCGAGGCCCCGTCTCCCAGGTCCGGCAGGCCGCCGTGGTGTCCGGCTATGCAGTAGGCCAGCCAGAGGGCTCTGTATTCTCCCGGCTTGCCCCAGGCCTTCCAGCGTTGCAAAAGCAGGCGTGCCCCGGCGGTGGAGTGGTCGATGCGACGGCGTCCGTTTTGGCCGCTGATGTAGGCCTGGAATTCCGGCGAGGCCTTACCCAGATCGTGCAGGCGGGCGGCCAGCGCGGCCCACTCGCCCGCGCCGAATGCGCGACCGAATGCCCCGGCCCGTTGCGCGCTTTCCCGCAGATGATCTTCAAGGCTTTGCCACTGGGAAACATCCTGGTCCGGGAGGCTGTGGGCATAGAGCATGAGCGCGCTCCTGTTGTATAGCTGTGATCAAATAAAGGTAAAGGTATTGTCGGGCCGGGTCAATGCGCGAGCGGCGGATGAAAGTGAGGATGCGACCTCTTACGGGGTGGGGGGGGGGCGGACTTGCCTTGCGCGCCGCCCCGGCGTACATCCAGAACCATGAACCCGGACATCAGCCAGCATGAAGAATGGTTCGCGGCCTATGCCGCGCGGGAACGCGCCAGGGAGCACGGCGACCCCGCGCCCATGGATCTGAAGCTCAAGCATACCATGGCCGTACTGGATAATGCCCGGCGCATGGCGGAGAGCGAAGGTTTTGCTCCTGCCCTGGCCCGCGCCTGCCTTCTGGCCGCGCTGTATCACGATGTGGCCCGCTTTGAGCAGTATTTGCGCTATCATACCTTCCGGGATCGGGAATCCTGCAACCACGGCCTGCTGGGCGTGAAAATCCTCAAACGCGAGGCCCGTCTGGCCGGGGAAGACGCCGCCACGCGCAAGATCGTCCTGGCCGCCGTGGGTCTGCACAACCGCTTCGTCCTGCCCGCGCATCTGCCGCGCGAAACGGAACTGGCCGCGCATGTGGTGCGCGACGCGGACAAGCTGGATATTCTGCGGGTTATGGATGAGCATCTGGGCGGACCTGGCCCCTACAGTCCCACCGTGGTTCTGAACCTGCCGGATGATCCGGCCCTGGCCGGGCAGGCCGTGTTGCGCGCGGCCCTGGAAGGGCGGGTGGCGGCCTATGCCGATCTGCGCAGCGTCAATGATTTCCGCGTACTGCTGAATACCTGGTTTTTCGACATGCATTTCGCGGCCAGCCGTCGCCAGTTTGTGGAGGACGGCCATGCCCGCCGCCTGCTGGAGGGGCTGCCGTCAAACGCGGTATATGGTCCGGCGCGGGCGGCCTTGCTGGCCCGGCTTGACGGAGCCGACGCGCGTGGCTGAAGCGCCGCTTGCGCCGCGTTTTTTCCCGCAGGCGGTTTTGGCCCGGCGCGTGCCCTGGCCGACGGCGGCGCTGGGCGCGCCGCTCAATCCCGCGCGGGACCGACTGCTGAGAGCACAAGAGGGAGATGCGGCGTGTATCCGCTTGGCATATGTACTGTTTTATCTGCCGCCGGAAGAGGGCGCGGAATTGCTGGGCCTGGCCGTCAGAGCAGGGCGGGAAGTGCTGGCGGCGGATTTCAAGCTGCCGGAACGCAATCTGGAACTGCCTGCCTGTCTGCTGGCGCGCGGTCTGTTGGGGGCCTGGCCGGGACTCTGGCCGGGAACCCGTGGCGGCACGGCCCTGACGGCATTTCTGGCGCGGGGCGGCCTTGAAGGGCTTGTCCTCCGCGCGGGACTGCATGTCTCGTCGCGCCGCCCGCTGCTCGGCGGCGCGGCGGTGCTGCTGGGGCTGAATCGGGGAGAAAGCGTCCGGACGGGTGCGGGAGCATAAGGCTGGACCTGTACGCTGTCTTCGTCAGGCCACCACGCAGGGGCGTGCGCAACTATAGGCGGACACTGGACCTGCGTGTGATGTTGCCGGACCGTTATTGTACTGGAAGGACATTTTGGAGGAACTCATGCCGCAAGAAGTGCTCGCATTGCGCTCCGCTGAAGATTGTCACCGTTTGGGGGCTTTGCTTGATGCACGCCCGGTCATCGCGTTGTGGGCGACCGTGAATGTCCGTTCCTCAGTGGACGTTATGCTTTTTTTTCGTAACATGCTGAGGGAAAAAGGCTATCAGACCATTCTGCTGCTCCGACATGCCGGAGTAGAGCGATTCCGCAAGCTTTGTCCCCAGGAATATTTCGGGCTGGTCAGGCAGTTGGACAATGCGGCTCTGTTACGTCACTGCCCCTTTATCAATCTTTTGTTTACGGACGATCTGTGCTGCGGCGACAAACCCGCGGGCTTTGCGGGCAAGGTCTGCCTGTTCCCGCACAATCTTTCAACGGCGGTGCCGTCGGGAGAACGCTACTGGGCGGATTACGCGGTCGCGCCGACGCCGGAAGCCGCCGCTTTTCCGTTCTGGAGATATCCCAATAGTGTGAAAATAATGAAAAATCACACATATACGGTTATCCCGGCGGGTTATCCAAAATTCGATCTTCTTGCCGATGCCCGTGCGCGATTTGGTCCGGGGCCGCATCGGAGGATCAGCTTTTATCCATTTTGGCTTCCAGTGGAAAGCGACAAGGCCGAAGAGCGTGTCCTGCTCTGGCGGGAGGCTATCAAGAGCACGCTGCGCGCCTTCCCCGACTGGAACTTTGTCTTGCGCCCCTTTCCAACAAACAGGGAAAATCCTCTTTTGCTGAGCATTCGGGAGGAATTTGCTGCGGAACCGGGCTTTATCTGGGATGTCGGCGATGAAAATATTACTTATATAGCTTCAGCCGATTTTATGATTACGGATTATTCTTCCGTATGGAAAAACTTCGTTTACACGGCGTTGCGCCCGGCCATTCGGCTGTGTCCCGCCGAAAAGGGTGGTGACAACGGGGTGACGCATGAAGGACTCGCCTATTTGGCCCATAGCGGGGCCATGGTTGTCGATGCCGTCAGGCATGCGCTACGGCATACGGTGGTCTGGGAAGAGACAATCCGGCGCCAGCGGGATGCCGACATTTGCCATTTTGGGGCTTCATGCGCATATCTCTGCGGGCATATTAACGATATGCTCAAGGACAATCCCGTTCCGGACTGGATCGTGCTGAATAAGGGCGATACCCCATATGACCGTCCCGTTGACTGGTTGCGGCTTCTGGCGGAACCGTTCGGAGAATGGAAAGCCAATGATCCTCCGTGGCTCATGCCTTGGAGTCGCGATCTCATCGGTGCGGACGGACGTGTGGCGCTATTGTTCGTGCGTTCCTGCCTGCTCTCTTGGGGCCGTTATTACCGTTTTCCCGCCAAGGAAAACCTGCGCGTACAAATAGAAATGGCCTTGAGCGCGGCTTCTCCGGAATGGATGTGCGGCCTCCTGCTGCATATGCGGGACAGACATTCGGATTGCGCCGCGCTTTTTGTCTGGCTGGCCGAGGTTCTGTCCCGCTATCGGCCCGGTTCGCCGGAGCTGGTCCGCTCCCTAGACAAGGCTCTGACTCTGCCCCTCGACATCGTGCTGGCCGGAATGGCCGCGCGGTTGCTGCGCACGGCTGCTAAACGCTCTCAAGCGGCGTGCGTTTTTCTTGACGATGCGCTGGCCCGGAGCGAGGAGGTTTTGCCGGAGCGTTTTTATGTTTTGGCCTTCTGCCTCCGGCTTGAAAACGGACGCGTGCGGGAGGCGTCCGCCCTGTTGGATCTCTGGGGGAAGCTCTGTTCCTGTTGCGAAAAAGGCGTGGCGTATTTTTTATGCCGGGGAATATTGGAAGCGGCGGTTCAGGGCAACATGCCCGCATTTTTCATATCCGAAGGGCCGCTGGCCATCCATGTGGACGATGTGCCCGTCAGTTTTCAGAATACGCGGCAGGCCCATGTCTGCCTGAAGAGCGCCCTTGGACTTCTGCGGCACAGAGTTCGGGAAGATCCTGCCCTGAACGTGGAATGCGCCCTGCTGCACGGTATGTCGGGGCAATGGGCTTCAGCCCTGCTCACCGTCCGCAAGATAGCTGATCTGGACAGAAGCGGGAGACGGAAAATCCTTGCCCTTGCGGAAATCATGCGGGCAAATGGGGAGAATGAAAGATCACGCGAGGTATTACGCTGCTTGCGTGGTCTGCACGCCAAGGATTAAGTAAGGGTCGGACTGCCGTTCAGCACGTGAGCCGGGCAATGCGCCACCGGTATGTCATGCGCCGTGCAGAATTTCAAGGAGCTTCCTGAGGCAGACCTCGGCAGAAAGTTTCGCCGTGTCCAGAGTCAGGTGCGGGGCTTCGGGCAGGTCTATCGTCGTGTCCCGCCCGGCCATCTGCGTCATCCTGCCCTGATCCGCCGCCGCGTGGAGTCCTTTGGGATCACGGTTCCGCCGCGCGCTTTCGGGCACGTCCAGAAAAACCTCCAGATAGCCCGGCAGATGGGCGCGGTTCCAGGCGTGAACCTCATGGAACAGGGAAATGGTGGCGATGACCACGGTCTGTCCCTGGTCGGCCAGCAGCTTGCAGAGCCGGGCGTAGATCATGGCCAGGTCCAGGCGGCTTTGCCGGTCGAAACCGGCATGGGACGTGTCGAGAACCGTCTTGCTCACGCCGTGACCGCTGGTGACCGTGTCGGTGCGACCGGAAACGTCGTCGTAATTGATCACATAATAGGGAGAACCGTCCTCCAGAGCGCGGGTCATAGCCACACCACACATGCTTACTTCGCCGACCATGGGTTGCACCAGCACTTGGTCGCGCTCGTCGCGGAAGACGGAGATGGCGTCTTCAATAGCCCGGCCCAGTTGCGGGGCATCTTGCGCGGACACATGCAGGACGCTCTGGAAAGCTCCGGCCAGGGAATGTTCACTGCCGTCCTCACAGCAAGCCGAGGAGCATATGCCAGACTGCCGGATGGGAAGCGATTCTGGATGCTGCGCAGCACTTGGCGCGGGTCGGCATGCCATTGACGGGCTTCAAAGAAATAGCTGGGCGGCACGGGGAAGCCTTGGTCCGCCAGACAGGGCAAGATTTCCGCTTTGGTTCCAAAAGATTGACGCACAGGGCTCTCTCCGCATGTATTTGCCTGGTGTCAGCAAAAAACATATCAGAATTTGGCCGACTATGCGGCTGCGGGCGCAACCTCAGGTGCGCGGCGCAATACGGAATGCCGCCGGAAGAGTTTCAGGTCTTCGGGGTGCGGCACGGCTTCCCGTTCCGGGTGCCATATGATGCCGAGCCAGGGCAAATGGCGGGCGCGCAAAACCTTCACGCTGCCGTCTTCGGGACAGAGAGCCAGAGTTTCCAGTTCCGGGACCAGGGTATCCGGGAGGAGGCCTAGTTGGTGGTAGGAATTGATCTCGCGGCGTTCCATTTCTTTCTTTCGATCCATCCAGCCAAGAGGGTGCCGGGCGCGGACATGCCGCTCAGGATCCAGGCGGTCGAGGCCGCCACCGAAGTAATGTTGGAGCATTTGCAATCCCCGGCAGACGCCGAGCACCGGCAGGTCGCGGGACGCGGTCCAGCGCAACAGAACGATTTCGCTGGCGTCGCGGAGAGGCGTCGCGCCTATATCGTCGCCGCCGGAAAGCACCAGTGCGTTGACGCCCATGCTCTGGGCCTCCGGACAGGATTCGCCCGTATTGGGCAGCATCAGCCAAGGGCGGCCCGGCAGAAGAAACTGAAAAAGCGCGCCCAATCCTGGGCCAGCGTGTCGCGCAGTTCCCGGCTCACGGGATCATACACCACGCGCATGATAATCCCCACCAACGTTTCCGGTCCGGCCATGCTATGACCCTGGTGCGGCCTCTCCCGGCGCGGCGGAGGCCGGTGGGGGAGTCGCGCTGTTTTCTTTTTCGGCGGGGCCGTCCACGCCGGGCGGGTTGAGTGAAAGCAGCTTGGCAGGCACTTCGCCGGGACCGGGAATGACAAGCGTTTCCGGATTCAGGCTGTACCAGGCGAACCACATGGAGTAGCCGCCGAAAGCTTGTTTCATGGACGCGCCCCGCATGTTGCCGTCCAGGGCTTCGCCCGTGGCCGGATCCCAGATGCTGCGCGTGTTGAGGTCCATGAGGCGGCCGTACTGGCTTACGAACAGAAAGGGTTCGGCCCATATCTGGCGGTTATAGACGCGCACCACGTCAAGCCGGGGATCGTGCACGGCCAGAAGGGCGGAGGGGCCCAGAAAAAAATTCACCGCGCCCTTTTTTTTGACGTAGGCGATATCAATGGCCAGCAGAAATTCCCCGTATTCAAGGCAGAGCATGGGAGTCTTGCGGGGAAAGCGCCGGTCCAGGCGCTGTACGGGATAGACCAGGATGTCGTTGTCGTAATAGGTGCCCGTTTTAAGATAATTCCCGTAGGGGTCACGTCCGTAGGGGCGGCTGCCGCGCGGCTGGGCCAGCACGGGGGCGTCGGGGTAGACCCGGCGCGCCGCGCCCCAGGTGGTCCAGAATACGGGGATGGTGGGCATGCCCCGGCCGAGCAGCGGCCCATCGAAAGCCATGCCCGTTTCCTGCAGCCAGAGACTGCCGGAATTGCGGTCAATAAGCACGCTGTTGCCGTCGTACAGGCGACCTTCGAGATCAAATATCAGGTTCAGGCCGTTCATGGAGGCGTTGTAGGCCATCAGCGTGCCGGTGATGGGGCAGTAGGTGACGGCATAGGCCATGTCGTCGATGAGCTCGTTGACCACCTGATGCCAGACCATGAAGCGTTGCGGATAAATGCGCGGGCCGCCCGGCAGCATGACCACAAAGACCACGTCGTTCTGGCTCATGCTCAGGTCCGCGTCCTGCACGCGGTCATAACGCGGACGGTAGAGCGAGGGAATGGCCCCGTAGCTGACGCTGGTTTCCGTCAATTTTTTCGTAATTTCGGCCAGTTGCTGCAAATTCTGGGGACGGGCCGCAACCGGCGCGGGCCACAGGCTCCAGAGCAAGCAGACCAGCGCGGCCAGAAGCCCGGTCAAGGCCCCCGGATGGGCGGGAAGTCGCCGTTCTTGCGCGGCGCGTTTGCCGAAAGCGGGCCTGAAACTCAATGTATGCCTTCTTTACCGCTCTGCGTGCCGGACAGGTATTCGCTGAACAGATATTCGCGCAGGGCCTGCGGCCAGGGACGGGGTTTTTTGCCCAGAAATTCGCTGAGTTTGCCGGTATCCAGTACGGAATAAACCGGACGTTGCGCTTTCTGGGGCCATTGGGAACTGGCGATGGGTTCCAGCCGACAGGGACCGGCGGTCAGGGCGATGGCCTCGCTGGCCAGTTCACACCAGCTGGCCTGGCCGCTGTTGACCGCGTGCCAGATGCCGGTGGCGCCCTTTTCAGCCAGTTCCGCGCTCCATTGGGCCAGATCCAGGCTGTAGGTGGGCGAACCGAACTGGTCGTGGACCACGCTGATGGCATCGCGTTTGCGACAGGCCGCCAGAATGACGTCTACAAAATTTTTGCGGCCCGGTCCGAACAGCCAGGCCGTACGCAACACGCAACTTCGCTCCGGCAATACGCGGAGTACAGCTTCCTCGCCGGCCAGTTTGGTGCGGCCGTAGACGCTGGCCGGATTCGGAGCGTCGTCCTCGCGCCAGGGATGCTGATGCGGGCCGGAAAAGACGAAATCAGTGCTGAAGTGCACCAGGTGGCCCCGCCCCAGAGCCTTGAGCACGCGGGCCAAGGCGTCGGGCAGGGTGCGGTTTATAAGCAGGGCCTCCTCGGGATGGTCCTCGGCGTCGTCCACCTGCGTCCAGGCCACGGCGTTGAAGACCGCATCCGCGCCCGCTTGGCCCAGGCGGTCCTCAAGAAAAGACATTTCCAGCAGATTGCCGTCGGCCCGGCTCAGTGTTTCCACCTGCCAGCCGCGTTCCGTGAGCACGCGCGTGAGCGCCTGCCCCAAAAGCCCGGTAACGCCCCCCAGAACCAAGGCCTTAGCCATCTGAACCTCCCCGGCCTCCCCTGCCCGCGTGGCCGTATGGCGTGCCGGAACAGGCGGAGTGACCATGTTGCGGGCACTGTAGCCTTGTTGGGGGAGCAGGGTCAATATCTGAAAGGATGCCGCCGCCGGGGATTTTCCCTGCTTTGACCGGCCTCGCCTTGCTTCGCCGGGGCAAGTGACGTACAAGACAACGGTATGAAACGCGCAATTCTTCTGGTGGCTTTCGGCGCGAGCAGCGCCCAGGGCCAGAGCGCCCTGAAAAGTTTTGACGCCCGTGTGCGCGCGCGTTTTCCGGGTTTGCCGGTGCGCTGGGCCTATACTTCGCTCTTGCTGCGTGAACGCCTGGCCAGGGCCCGGCAGAAAAGCGATTCCGTGCTCAAGGCATTGCGCCGCTTGTGTTTTGAGAAGTTCGGCGAGGTGGCGGTGCAGCCCCTCCAGACCATTCCGGGGCGGGAACATGCCGAGGTCTGCGCCGCCGTGGATGAAGTGGCCGCGCAGGAGGGCCTTGTCTGCCATGTGGGCGCGCCCCTGCTGGCCGGTCCGGAGGACGTGGCCGAAGCGGCTCTGGCCCTCATCCGCCATCTGCCGCCGGAACGCGGACCGCAGGAGGACGTGGTGCTTATGGGGCACGGGGCCCGGCACGCGGCGGTGGCCCGCTACGGGGATCTGGCGCGGGCCGTGAGCGCCCTGGACCCGCATGTGCATGTGGGCACCATGAACGGCGCGGTGGTGCTGGAGGATATTTTGCCCCGGCTTTCGTCGGAGCGGGTCTGGCTGATGCCCCTGCTTTCGGTGGTGGGGCGGCATGCGTTGCAGGACATGGCCGGGGAGCAGGAGTGCTCCTGGCGCTCACGTATTGAGGCCCACGGCCGCCAGTGCGTGCCCGTGCTCAGGGGGACGGCGGAATACGCCGGAATCGCCGGGATCTGGCTGCGCCATCTGGAGGACGCCGCGAAATCCTTTGACGCGGCGGCCTCTGAAGCGGCGCTGAAATAAGACTGTGGAACCGCTCCCCGGCAGGGCCGGGCGGGCGTCGGTATAATCGTTCTACACAATGAGGTGAACCATGCGCGGACTTCTTGTGTCCACAATGTTTCTGGGGTTGCTGCTGTCAGGCTGCGGCGCGGCCGAAACCGGCGGAGCCGCCGGTCCCGCTGATCGGGGCGCGCCCACCGCCGACGCCGGAGCGGACGCCGTCCTTTCCCCGGCAACGCCGGGCGGCGGGGCCAATGCCTTCAACCCCTATCTGCACGAGCGTCTGCCCAATACCCGCTTGATGTCCGCGGAAGCCGCGCAAATGCTTGGCAAGCTGGGCGCGCATACCCAGAGCATTGAGGGCGAGGCCGCGTACCGGGCGCACTGGCGTCAGGAACTTTATCCCGTGGTCTTCGGCGACCCCAGGGCTCCCCATGAGATTCTGGTGTTGCTTGATTTTTCCGCGCCCCAGAGCGAAAAGGTCTGGCAGGCCGTGGTTGAGGCCGGCCGTTCCCTTTCGCCCCAGCAGTGCAAGATCGTGGTCTTCGGCAACAGCCGGGAGAATTACGGTACGGACCTGCTGGGCCTTGCCATCTGGATTTCCTACTCCCGGCCCGGTCAGGCCATGCCCTATCTGAGCTACGCCCTGGAGCGCTGGAACGCCGTCAAGGCCGAGCAGAAACATTCCGGCGGCGTGAAACCCTTTACCAATGAATATGACGCCACGGCCAAGGCCACGGATTTTCCCATCCATTACGGTTACCTGACCAAGCTGCGTCCGCCCGTGCCGGCCAAGGACGAGCTGGCCGTGGCCAAGTATTGTTATGATGCCGGTAATGTGAACATGTACCAGACGGTCCAGCTCTGCCGGTATTACGGCGTCAAAAGCCTGCCCGCCGTGGTGGCGGACGGCAAGGTGCTGGGACAGGTCAGCGCCAGGGCCATTGTCAATGCGGTGAAATAGCGCGTCGGCCGCGAAGCGGCCCGAAAACGGGATTCTGAGGGCTCCGCCCTCTTGGCCGCCGAAGGCCTAGTATGCGGATGTAAGCATGAAAAAGCCGGGAGCATACGCTCCCGGCTTTTTCGTCACGGTTTCGGGTCCGTTACATGCTGAAAAAACGCAGGGGCGGCGCGGCGGGGATCATGCCCGCAGTTGCAAGTTTTTTGTAAAAGAGCTCCAGGCCCCGCAATTCCTCCCCGCCCAGACTGTAGACCAGGCCGTCGCGGTAGTAGATCCGCAGTTCTTCGCGCGAGAGCGGGCAGCCCAAGCCCGTGAGGTCCAGAATCACGTCCATGTGGGCCAGGCCCCAGTCCCGTCCCTGGCGCAGCAGCGCGCCGGGGTCGCTGCTGAACAGGCCCTGTTCCGCCGCTTCCCGACTGACGACCCAGAGCCCGAAAATAAAGGGCAGACCCGTCCATTCCCGCCAGGCCTCGGCCAGGTCCAGACGGTAGGGATAGTCCGGGTGGTTGCGCAGGCGCAGGGCTTCGTCCCCGATGGCCAGAAAGGCCGTGGGCGGCGTGGCCGAGCGCAGGGCCGGAGTGACCGGGCCGGTGGAAAAGCGCACGTCGAGCCGGTAGCGGTCGCGCAGAAGCAGGCGCAGCAGGGCGACGGAGGTGTGGCTTTCGCCGCTGATCAGGATCTCGTGCCCGCCGAGTTGCTCCACGGGCAGGCGCGAGAGCAGCAGCACGCTCATGACCGGGCCGCGCGAGCCGATGGAGAGGTCGTCCACCAGATAGTAGCGCTCGGGCCGCCGGGCGTACTCAAAGCAGGAGCAGGACGAGACGTGCAGTTCACCCCTGGACATCATCTCGTTGAGCAGGGCGGGCGGCCCGGAAACCAGCTCAAAGTCGTGGGGCAGAATGCCCGCTTCCAGGGGGTGATAAATGGGCAGCACGTTCAGATAGCTGATGCGGCCCATGCGCAGGACGCCGGGGGTGCTCATAATGGTTCTCCCGCCCGTCATTCTTCGGGCTGCGGCTGCACGGGCGTGTAGTTCATGGTGCGCTGCACGGGCGTGAAGCCCGCCGCGCGGATGATTTTGTGGATCTCCCTGCGGCTCAGGTGGTAGGACACGCCCGCCGCGGCCACCACGTTTTCCTCGATCATCAGGGAGCCGAAGTCGTTGGCTCCGTAGAAGAGCGCCAGTTGCGCCACCTGCGGCCCCATGGTTACCCAGGAGGACTGGATGTTGGGCACGTTGTCCAGCACCAGGCGCGAGACGGCCAGCAGCCGCAGATAGGCGGGCGCGGGCAGGGAGGCGCAGTGGATGCGGGTGTGCGCGGGCTGGAAGGTCCAGGGGATGAAGGCCGTGAAGCCGTGGGTGCGGTCCTGCACGGCACGCACGGCAAAGAGGTGGTCCAGGCGGTGGGAGGGTTCCTCCTCATGGCCGAACATCATGGTGGCCGTGGTGCGCATGCCCAGCTTGTGGGCTTCTTCCATGACCATCAGCCACTGGTCCGCCGTGCATTTATTGGGCGAAACCCGCGCCCGTACCTCGTTGTGCAGGATTTCCGCGCCGCCGCCGGGCAGGGAATGCAGTCCGGCCTCCCTGAGGCGGCGGAGCACCTCGGGCACGGGCAGGCCGAATTTTTCGGACCAGAAAAAGATTTCCGGCGGCGAAAAGGCGTGGATGTGCAGCTCGGGCCAGGTTTCGCGCAGCCAGCGCAGCAGATCCTCATACCATTCCAGGGGCAGGTCCGGATGGTGACCGCCCTGAAGCAGGATCTGGGTGCCGCCCAGGCGCAGGGTTTCCTCTACCTTTTGGGCCATCTCCTCGCGGCTGATGACGTAGCCCTCGCCGCTGTCCGGCGGGCGGAAAAAGGCGCAGAAGCGGCAGCCGCAGACGCAGACGTTGGAATAGTTGATATTGCGGTCGCCCACGTAGGTCACCACCGGCTCGGGGTGCAGGCGCAGGCGCATGGCGTGGGCTAGGGCGGCCAGGGTGTGCAGGCCGGCTTTGTAGTACAGGGTTTCGGCGGCGGCGCGGTCCAGGCGCTGCCCGGCGGCGGCCAGCGCGGCAGCTTCGCGCACGTCCGCGAATTCGGGCGCGCTTTCCTCAAACGGGCTGTGGGCGGGAGCGAAATTCATGGACGCGCCTCCGCGGGCTTGCGTTCGCCGGGGGCGTCCGGCGGCATGGTTTCAAAAACGGCGTTGCGCCGTACCGGCCTGAAGCCGGACTGGCGGATCATGTTTTCCAGTTCCGTGATGGTCATGCCCTGGGAGGATTCGGCCCCGGCCATATGTCCGATGCGTTCCTCCACAATGGTGCCGTCCAGGTCGTCGGCCCCATACCAGAGCGCGGTCTGGGCCAGCTTGGGGCCCATCATGATCCAGTAGGCCTTGATGTGGGGGATATTGTCCAGCATCAGCCGGGACACGGCCACGGTGCGCAGCCGGTCCAGACCGCTCTGGGGGCCGAGCCGTTCTTCGGGCAGCTTGAGGCGGCTGTTTTCGGTGAGGAAGGGCAGGGGGATGAAGCAGGTGAATCCGCCGCTCTTGTCCTGCTGTTCACGCAGGCGACAGAGATGGTCCACGCGCTGGGCGTAATTTTCCAGATGGCCGAACAGCATGGTGCAATTGGTCTTGATGCCCAGAGCGTGCGCCTCGCCGGAAATGCGCAGCCAGGCTGCGGCGTCGGCCTTGTGCGGGCAGATTTGCGGGCGCAGTTTTTCGTCGAAGATTTCCGCGCCGCCGCCGGGCATCATCACTAGACCGGCGGCCTGGAGACGCTGGAGCACTTCCTGGCTGCTGATGCCCTCCAGCCTGGCGAAATGCTCGATTTCCACGGGCGTGAAAGCCTTGAGCGGCAGATCGGGATACAGCCCGCGCACGGTGCGCAGCACGTCCTCGAACCAGGCCAGCCGCAACTTGGGATGACAACCGCCCACGATATGCAGCTCGTCCAGATGCAGGGAGCTTTGCCGGGCCGCGCGCAGCCGTTCGAGGATGTCCTCCTTGCTCAGGCGGAACGCGCCGGGCTCCTCGTCCTCGTCGCGGCGGAAGGCGCAGAAGGTGCAGCCGTTGACGCAGACGTTGGTGTAGTTGATCTGCCGGTTGACCACGTAAAAGGCCGCGTCGCCGTGCAGGCGGCGGCGCGCGTGCAGGGCAAGCGCGCCCACGGCGGTGATGTCCGGGCAGTTGAACAGGGCGAGGCCGTCGTCGAAACTCAGGCGTCGGCCGGACAGCACTTTTTCATGGATGGACGAAAGGCCCAGTGCGGCGTAGTATGGGGCGTCAAACATGTGTCATTCCTGTACGCTGGAGTGGCGGCCAAGATGGCCGCCGTCAAGACTAAGCCCGCCCGGCGTGCGCTGTCAATGTGAGGAAAAAAATGTCCGCTTCTTTGCCCGAATCGTTGTCCCTGGGCCTTTCGCCCTGCCCCAACGACACCTATATTTTCCATGCCCTGCTGCACGGGCTGGTGCCCGCGCCCGTGGCCTTCCGGCCGCATCTGGCCGATGTGGAGGAACTCAACGGCATGGCCCGGCGCAAAGAGCTGGACGTGACCAAGATGTCTCTGGGCGCGGCCGCGCGGATTATGGACGATTACGCCCTGCTGGCTTCGGGCGCGGCACTGGGTTGGGGCTGCGGACCTCTGGTGGTGGCCCGCGAGCCCTTGCCGTCCGAGGCCTGGGCCACGGCGCGGGTGGCCGTGCCCGGCCTGCTGACCACGGCCAATCTGCTGCTGACCCTGCACGGCGGCTTTCAGGGGCCGCGTCAAGAGATGCTCTTCAATGAAGTCATGCCCGCCGTGGCGCGCGGCGACGCGGATCTGGGCGTGATCATCCACGAGGGCCGCTTCACTTATCAGCGCCTGGGCCTGACCAAACTGCTGGACCTGGGGGAATGGTGGGAAGGCGCGTTTCACGTGCCCCTGCCTCTGGGAGCCATCGCCGTGCGCCGCAACGTGCCCCTGGAAACCGCTAGGGCCGTGCAGACGGCCATTGCCGCCAGTCTGTCCTACGCCCGCGCCCATCCGCAGGCGTCCGGGGACTTTGTGCGCGCCCACGCCCAGGAACTTGAGGAAAGCGTGACCCGGGCCCATATTGAAACCTTTGTCACCGATTACAGCCTTGATCTTGGCGAGGCGGGCCGGGCGGCCATTGAACAACTGGTGGGCCGCGCCGCCATGCTGGAAGGCCTGCGCATTCCTCCGCAAGGACTGTTTTTAGGGTAACTTCATGCCCAGATTTTTTTCCTGGACAGAGGCCAGGCGTTTCTACGCCATCGGCCTGCCCATCTTTATTGCCCAACTTTCCCAGGTGGGCATGAACTTCGCGGACACAGCCATGACCGGCCAGGCCAGCGCCGAGGACATGGCCGCCGTGGCCGTGGCCGGTTCCATCTGGGCGCCGCTTTCCCTGCTGGGCCTGGGCAGTCTGTTCGCTCTGCCGCCCCTGACCGCCCAGATGGTGGGCGGGGGAGACCGCCACGGCGCGGCGCATCTGCTGCGCCAGGGCATCTGGCTGACCTGCGGCATCAGCGTGCTGTTTATGAGCCTGTTTTACGCCGTGTCCTGGCGTATGGCCGCATTCGGCCTTGAGCCGGAGCTGGCCCGTCTGGCCGGGGGCTATCTGCGGGCCATTCTCTGGGGTCTGCCGGGCTTCATGCTTTTCGTCAACCAGCGCAGTTTTCTGGAGGGCTTTTCGCGCACGCGCCCGGCCATGATCATCGGCATGCTGGGGCTGGCCTTCAATGTGCCCTGCAACTATGTGCTGATCTACGGCAAGTTCGGCCTGCCCGCCTTGGGCGCGGTGGGCTGCGGCGTAGCCACGGCCCTCTGTTACTGGTTCATGGCTCTGGCCATGTTCTACTATTTGCGCCGCGATCCGCAGTACCGTGATCTGCATCCCATCTACGCGCCTCTGTTTTCCCGGCGGGCGGCCCTCCGGGCGGACGGCGCGAAGCGGCGCCCGCGTTTTGATCCCGCGCTGATGTTGCGCATTCTGCGCATCGGCCTGCCCAGCGCCCTAGCGCTCTTTTTCGAGGTTTCGCTCTTCGCCGTGACCGCCCTGCTGCTGGCCCCGCTGGGCACGGTGGCTGTGGCCGGGCATCAGATCGCCACCAACTTCAGCACCCTGATGTTCATGTTTCCCCTGGCGCTGGGCATGACGGCCACCATCCGGGTGGGGCACAGTCTGGGGGCGGCCAGGATGGGGCAGGCTCGTGTGGTGGCGCGCACGGCCCTGGGCCTGAGCGTCATGTTCGCGCTGGTCATCGCCGTCTGTACGGTCTCGTTCCGTTACAGCATTGTGCGGATTTACAACGATGATCCCGTGGTCACGGCCCTGGCCGCGCATCTATTGTTCTACGCGGCCTGCTATCAGGTGGTGGACGGCCTGCAAACCGTGGCTCTGGGCGTTTTGCGCGGCTACAACGACACGCGGATCATCAGCGTGATCTGCTTTGTGGCCTACTGGATCATCGGCCTGCCCCTGGGCTTCACCCTGGCCCGCACGGACTGGATCGTTCCGGCTCTGGGCCCGGCGGGCTTCTGGATCGCCTATATCACGGCGCTGAGCTTCGGGGCCTGCTGCTATCTCTGGCGGGTACGTTTTCTGCACCGCCTGGATGATGCGGCCATCCGGGCGCGTGTCAGGCGCTGACGGTAACGCATGCTGACATTGAACCTGCCGGGATGGCTTATGGTTTTGCCTGTTTGTCGCGGCGGACCAGCTTCCAGGTGAGCTTCATGACCGAAAGCAGCTCGTTGAGCCTGGGGCGTTCCGTAAAAAGCCCGCTGGTGGCTTCGGCTTCGGTGAGGGGCGCGAGCACCACGGCCTGATCGGCTTGGGCCGCGCCGCGCGCGTCGTCGGAACGTGAGTCTGTCCGCTGGTCCCGGCCGTCGGCCTCGGGAAAGTCATCCAGCCGCAGGTCCAGAGAGGCACGCGCGGCGCCTTCCTCCGGCGTCGGAACGCTGGTGGCGATGATCTGGTTGGTGCGGGGCCGCCCTTTGGCCGGAGTTTTGGCGGCCGTCTGCTCCGGCGCATCGGCTTGCGAGCCGGTTTCCGCCGCATTCTCCGGCGCGTTTTCAGGCGAATTTTCCGGGGGCGACGCGGCTTCCGCTTCCTCCCCGCTTTCCTTCTGCCCGGCCAGCAGACGGGAGACCTTCCACTGGCGCTCGGCCGCGGCCTGGCGGCGGCGCGCCTCCTGCTCACGGGCCAGAGCGTCCAGGCTGTCGCGGATGTCATCGCTGAGGCGGTTGCCCCGCGCGCCCATGGCGCGTCCCAGGCTGGCTTCCAGAGCCCGCAGCATGCGCTCCGGTTCGTCGGCGCTCAGGCAGGTCTGGGCGATCTTGTCGCAGACCTGGACCTTGGGCGTCACCTCAAAACCTTGGGCCAGGGTGTCGGCGGCCTCGTCGTAGTGGCCCTGGCGCATGAGCTGTCGGGCCTGGCTGAGAAAGGGGCTTTTGGCCGAAGGATCATCCTGCAGCAGGCGGGCGTAGGCGGCGCGGGCGCGGTGCCAGCGCCGGGCGCGCACAAATGTGGCGGCGGCCTTGGCCAGCCAGGCGCGGAAGCGCGAGAGGTCGCCCTTGCCTTTCCAGGCCACGGCCATACCCAGTTCCGCCTCGCCCTTGATCTGGGCGTTGCGCAGAGCGCGCTGGAATGCGTTGATGGCGTTGTTCCAGCGGTTCTGCTGAAGGCACTGCATGCCCACGCGGAAGTAATCCTCAGGCTGGCGCACGGGCTTGAGCAGAATGCCGTAGGTGGACAGGGCCGCGTCAAAAGCCTTGGTGTCGGCATAGCGCGCGGCCTGCTGCAATTGCGTCAGACGCGGCTGCGACGCAGCCAGCATGACCAGTTGGTCCCGGAGAGCCGTCACGGAATAGGGGCGGCCCAGAAGCGCGCTGGCCCCGCAACCCAGAGTCCTGAGTTGCTCCACTTCGCTGTCGTTGGGCAGGATCAGCAGAATGGGCATAGCCAATAGGCGGGGGTGCAGGCGCAGGATGGCGCAGAACTGTTCGCCGTCCATGTCCGCCAGTTTCTGGCCGCAGACGATGATGTCCGGCTGAAAACCCTGGCTGTCCGAGGCCAGGCCCGCCAGTATGCGGGCCGCCTGGATGCCCGAGGTTAAAACCCTGATCCGGGCCACACCCGCGTCGCGCAGGGCGCGCCTGTCTAGAGCGGCAAGCGGTTCGCTTTCGCTGAGCAGAAGAACGCTGGGCAGGCTGCGGCTGGTCATACAATCATCCATTATCCTTGAACAGGTAAAGGCCACAGCGGCCGTTGCGGCGCCGTGGCCTTTACCTTACTCATATATTATAACCGCTTTCGCCGTCCGGCAAGTGCCGGGGAGGGCTTTTCCGCTGCGCGGTCCGGTTATTTGGCAAAGGGAAGTATGCGGGCCTGGCGTCCGGCAAGGGGCTCTGCCGTTTCGGTCATGACGCGGACGGTGCCTTTGTAGCTGGTGCTGCAATAGGGGCAGAGCAGGGATTTATGCTGTTTTTCCAGGCGGATCAGAGCGCCTTCGCTTTCATAACAGTGCGGGCAGAACGGTCCCTGTTTGATCCCGGCGGTGCGCAGCCAGTAAAAGCCGTATTCCTCGTAGAGATTCTGGGAAAGATACAGAATATCTTCAAAGGTTTGCAGGCGGACCTTGAGCATGCTCATTTCATCGCGCAGAGCGATGCAGCGCGACTGCATTTCCATGAGCAGACGGCGCGCTTTTTCCGGCTGACTGGAGGCGAAGAGGTCGTTGATTTCCTTAAAGCGGCGGTAATCCAACATAGCTTTTTCCATCCGTGTTATGCCCTGCCTATCGGAATAACAGGGAAAAACCTTTAGGGGCCGCTGGGGGGGAGTCCGCCGAAAATTTATAAATATATAATTATATCAGCATGATAATATTAGAAAATTTCTAGAAAAAAGCTAAAAGTAGCCTGATATGGGCTTGCGGAGCCGATGGCGGGAGGCCGCTTTTTTTTGTTCGATGGAAACGGCGCGACAGCGCACGGGAGCCGGCGGGGATAAGGTCCATCAGGGGGAGCGCGCCGGATCATCGTACGCGTGAACGGCGCGGAATCCGCGCGGTCCGGAACGTTGGCGGTGCGCGGCTACATCTTGCGACGGGAAATCGGGTCCAGAGAACGCAGCAGGTCGCGGTAACGTTCCTCTTCGTCGGGATTGTTCTCGGCGGGCAGGACGCCGTCGCGGCTCAACAGACCGTTAAGCAGGTCCACTTCCTTGCGCGCGCTGACTTTGCGCATCATGTCCGTGGCCGCGTCGGCCGCCTGGACAGGGGGGGCCTCCTCGCGCAGGCGCTGTCCGGCCTTTTCCTGGGCTTCCGCCGAGCGCCGCAGCACGTCCGGATTGACCAGAATGGACGCTCCGGCCCGCAGGGCCAGAGCAATGGCGTCCGAGGGGCGGCAGTCCACACGCACCCGACCCTCAGGACCGCGCAGCACCAGCAGGGCATAGTAGACGCCGTCCTTCAGTTCGGTGATTTCCACATTGAGCAGCTCGGCCTTGAGGGCGTTGAGGCTCATCAGCAGAAGGTCGTGGGTCAGGGGCCGGGGCAGACGCTCGTTGTTGAGCACCAGGGAAACGGCCATGGCTTCCATGGCTCCCACCCAGATGGGCAGCACCACCTCCCCGTCGGTTTCCTTCAGGATCACGATGGGGGTTTTGGTCTGGGGGTCGATGGTCAGGCCGAATACGCGCATTTCTACCATAGTTCACCTGTCCGCCGGGCCATGAGGCTGTGTTTTTTGGCCTCCGTGATGCGCACCGGGACCATGCGTCCGGTATGGTCCGCGTCCGGCGGCAGGGCGACGTGGGCCGGCGCGCCGTAGGGGTCGCGTCCTTGCCAGCTGGGTTCTTCGTCCGGGCCGTCCCTGCGGCTTCTGCCTTCGATAAGCAGGCAGGTTTCCCGGTCCACACGGGCGTCCAGCCAGCGCCGGCTGAGCCGGTCCTGAAGGGTTTGAAGGCGCAGCAGGCGTTCCTGCTGGACCTCGGGCGGAATCTTGTCCGGGAAAAGCGCGGCCCGAGCGCCGGGCCGGTCCGAATAGCAGAAGGAAAAACTGGACATGAAGTCGCAGGCTTCCATCATCTCCAGCGTGGCCTGGAAATCTTCCTCGCTCTCGCCGGGAAAGCCCACGATCAGATCCGTGGAAAGGGCCAGATCCGGCCTGGCCGCGCGCAGGGCGGCCACCAGGTCCAGAAAGCCGCGTCGGTCGTATTTGCGCCGCATGCGCGTGAGCACCGCGTCCGAACCGGCCTGCAGGGGCAGGTGCAGGCGGGGGCAGAGCGGAGCCAGGTCCGCGAAGGCCGCCACGTCTTCCGGCCCCATGTCCTTGGGATGCGGAGTCACGAAGCGCAGGCGCTCCAGGCCGGGCAGGGCGGCCACCTGCGCCAGCAACCGGGCGAAGCTCACGCCGTCGCCGCTTTTGTCTCGCCCGAAGGCGTTGACGTTCTGGCCCAGCAGGGTGATTTCGCGCGCGCCCTGATCCAGCCGGGCCCGGCATTCGTCCATGATGGCCGGGGTGGCGCGCGATTTCTGGCGGCCTCGGGTGAAGGGCACGATGCAGTAGGCGCAGAAATTGTCGCAGCCCTGCATGATGTTCACATAGGCCACCGGGCCGCAGGGGCCGTCGGTGCCCGCCTCGCGTTCCACGTAACGGCTGGTGAAATCCAGCAGGGAGAGGCGCAGGTCCGGCTCGGCCAGCAGGCGCTCAATGGCCGCGGGCGCGCCGCTGATGCCGTCGCTGCCCGCCACCAGGCGCACCTGGCTTTCACGCTCGAAAAAGGTCGTGCCCAGTTGCTGGGCCACGCAGCCCGCCACTGCCACCAGCACGCCGGGGGCGCCGCCCGTGACCTGGCGTATCCGCCCCAGGGCGCTCATGACTTTCTGTTCCGGCTTTTCACGCACCGAGCAGGTGTTGACCACCACCACGCCGGCCTCTTCCAGCGGCGCTTCCGTGAAGCCGCGCGCCATGAGGGCGCGCGCCAGCCACTGGGAGTCGTGCACGTTCATCTGGCAGCCGAAGGTAATGATATGGAAGCTTTTTTCAGACATGGCCGCGCGCGTTCTTTGGAAATTTATTGTTCAATGCCTGAATCCGTATCGTACATGTCCGGCGGGCCTTCCTCTTCCAAGGCGGCTACACGGTCTTCCAGCCATTCCAGGATGGCGCGGGCCGTGTGATAGTTGAGCAGCACGCGGCTGTGGATGTGGCGGGTGACGTCGCGCTGCTCGTCATCCTCGGGCGTGATTTCGTGGCCGATGGAACCGTCCGGCGTAATCAGCCGCTCGGAGTAGGCGGGCAGGCAGTCGCTTTCATGGTAGAAATTCATTTCAATTTCGCCCTGGGGGTTGATGCCGCCCCAGACGCCGTGGGCTGTCTGCAGACGGGCCTCTGGCGCCATTTCATATTTGTAGCGGATCTTGGCCGGAGGGGCGTCATTTTTGTTCATGGAAGCTCCTTCTGTGAAAGGTCGCCGGAATATGTGCGTCCCATAAATACGCAAGGCGCGCGGGGAAGTAAAGCCGCCGCGCCCCGGCGGATCGTCCTCGGACGCGCCCTTGACGATGCGCGCCCCTTGGTTACAATAGCGGGAGAGGCGGCGCTGTTCCGTTGCGCCCGCATCCGAATCCGCCCTTTTGAAGGAGAGCACGTGAGCGAGACCAGCATTGTCGAGCATCAGATCAAGCCCTATTTCGACATGGAAGCCTTCATGAATCTGAGCCGGGAAACGCGCCTGGGCGGCGCGACCCTGGAACGGCTCGTGAATCTCTGGGGCCGGTGGCTGCCGGAACTGAAAGTGTGCGAAGTGGGCACGGGCAAAATTTCCTATCTGGCGATCTGGCTGCCGGAAAGCGTGGAGGAGGCCGTGGACGAAGCCTGGGGCAAATCCGCGTCGGACGGCTTTCTGATCAATAATCTGGCCCAGTTTATGTGCATGGCCGCCGTGCAGGAATTGCTGCCGCAGGTGGAGGACGGGGGCTGCGCGCCCTCGCCGCGTCCCACGCAGGCTCTGCGCGAGGCCCTGAGCGGTCTGGGCCTGCCTTACAAGAGTGAGGATTCGTCCCTGCTCAGCCGCCGTTACGCGGTGGTGACCCACTACCCCTTCCGCGGCGGCTGTGAGATCTGCCACATGCAGTCTCATTGTCCCAAAGGCCAGGGGCAGGCCGAGAGCGCCGGCGTGCTGTTGCCGGGGTATGAGCGGGAGGAAGAGGAAAACAGGTCGTAGAGCGAATTAATGTTAAGAATGTAGATTCGTAACATTTGAAGCCCACTTCGGCGCTTACCGGCGTAAATACATTGCGCTTACGCTTTCGTGGCGGGTGGCTGCTCTCGCAGCCGCCAGCTTAATCGTAAAGTTAAATTGCTCTGGTGGGGCGGGCTTTCAGCGCCCTTCCATGACCAGGGTGCGCTTGAGTCCCTGGGGCGTGCGCACCACCACCTCCACCGTGCGGGCGTTGCGGGTCACACTTTCCACAAGGCAGGTCTGGGAGGCGTCGGTATCGTAGTTGCGGACATCCACAGTGTCGCCCTGAGAGGGCAGCCTGTCGGGCGTTATTTCCACGAGATCGGTGGTGGCGGCGTCAAAACCGTCCCACGCCAGGACCGTCAGCGGCACAACCAGGCAGCCCGCAATGGCCGCCCCAAGCAGCAGGTGTTTCATGCAGGCAGATGTAAATCCATTTCGCGTTCTTGGCAACAGGACGCGTCCGGCCGACGGAGGAGCCCATGCGCGCCCTGCATGACGGCCACGGCCGCAGCGTGCGCTATCTGCGCCTTTCCGTGACGGACCGCTGCAATCTGCGCTGTCTGTACTGCCGCAGCAACGCCAGGCAGCGCTGTATTCCCCACGCGCAGGTGTTGCGCTATGAGGAAATGGCGCGCATGGTGGGCATTGCCGCCGCCCTGGGCATCGGCAAGGTGCGCCTGACCGGCGGCGAACCCTTTGCCCGCAAGGGCTGCGAGGCGTTCCTGGCCATGCTGCGCGGGCGTTTTCCGGACATGGACCTGCGCGTCACCACCAACGGCACGCTGCTGGAGCCGCACATCCCCCTGCTGCAGCGTATCGGCATGAGCGCGGTGAATCTTTCCCTGGACAGCTTTGACCGCGCCACCTTCGCGCGGGTCACGGGGCGGGACATGCTGCCTTCGGTGCTGAGCGCGCTGGACGGCTTGCTGGCGGCAGGCATCCGGGTGAAGATCAACGTGGTGGCCATGCGCGGCGTCAACGACGGACAGATGGACGACTTTGTGCATGCGGCCCGGAGCATGCCCCTGGACCTGCGCTTCATCGAATTCATGCCCATGGGCAGCGGTACGCTCTGGAGCCCTGAGAATTTCTGGTCCGCCGACGACATCCGGGAAGAGGCCGCGCGCCGCGCGCGCCTGATCCCCGTGGAAGCGGGCGCGGAGGCCGAATCCGGCCCGGCCCGCATGTACCGCATTGAGGGCGGCCTGGGGCGGCTGGGCTTCATTTCGCCCCTGACCAACCATTTCTGCCTGACCTGCAACCGCCTACGTCTGACCAGCGAGGGAGCCTTGCGCACCTGTCTGTTCGCGGACAAGGAATATCGCCTGCGCGGTCTGCTGCGTCACCCCCGGATTACGGATGAAGCGCTGGCGGGGGTGATCCGTCGGGCCTGCGCGGACAAGCCCGTGGGCGCGGACCTGCTGCGCGCCCGGCGCGAGGGAGCGGCCGTGGCGGCGCGGCAGATGGTCGGCATCGGAGGTTGATGACCATGTGGGGCGTCTACGCCGTGGGAGCCGCCTTTTTCGCCGCTCTGACGGCCATTTTTGCCAAGATGGGCGTGGGGAACGTGGACTCCAATCTGGCCACAGCCATCAGGACAAGCTTTATTCTGGTGCTGACCTGGGGCATTGTGTTCTGCACCGGCGCGGCCAGAGGCATCAGAAGCCTTGACGGTCACACGCTGCTTTTTCTGCTGCTTTCGGCCTTGGCCACGGGCCTTTCCTGGCTGTGTTATTTCAAGGCCCTGCAACTGGGCGACGTTTCTAGGGTCGCGCCCGTGGACAAGCTCAGCGTTCCGCTGGCCATGATTCTGGCCATGCTTTTTCTGCATGAACCCGTCAGCCTGAAGGTCATTGTGGGCGGTCTGCTGATCACGGCGGGTTCCTTGGTGCTGCTGCTCTGAAACCGGTTCGGCTTCGTGGGCGGCTGCTGCGGGGACGGCTCCGGGACTTGCAAAAAACGCTGTTTTGCATTCATTTAACATGGTTCCCGTCTCCGTAAGGCGGCGGGGAAGCGGCAGCCGCCCGAGTTCCGCGCGGCTGCGCGCATAATCCGAGAGTTGTATGATCGCATATATTGAAGGCCGCCTGGCCGAAGTCTGGGGCAATGCCTGCCTTGTGGTCACGGAAGGCGGGGTGGGCTACGAAGTGGCCCTGCCCGCCCACACCCTGGCGGCCCTGCCCGGCAAGGGCGGCTCCGTGGCGCTGTACACCAGTTTGGCCGTGCGCGAGGACGCCCTGGAGCTGTTCGGCTTCGCCTCCTTTGAGGAACGCCAGACCTTTGAGGTGCTGGTGTCCATCTCCAAGGTGGGCGCGCGCACGGCCCTGGCCATTTTGTCCATTTTCCGGCCCGACGACCTGCGCCGCTTGGTGCTGGAGGACGACGTGCTGGCCCTGACGCGCGTGTCGGGCATCGGCAAGAAGACGGCCCAGCACGTTTTTCTGGAGCTCAAGTACAAGCTCAAGGTGGAGGACACGCCCCAGGCCGCCGCGTTGCTTGTGGGCGGACAGCCCGGCTCGGTGTTCCGGGACGTGCTGGACGGCCTCGCCAATCTTGGCTATGCCGAAGAGGAATGCGCGCCTCTGGTCAAAAAGCTGTTGCATGAAGAGCCGGATCTGGACGTGACCGGGGCGCTCAGGGCCGCGCTCAAGGCGCTGGCCAGAGGGAGAGCCTGATGACGGATTTTGACGGCAACCCGCCGGACGCGGCAGCCGGTCTGGACGAGAGCGTCAGACCGCGCAGCCTGGACGACTTTATCGGCCAGGACGAACTGCGCGCCAATCTGCGCGTCTATCTGGACGCCGCGCGGGAGCGGGGCAAGGCCCTGGACCATACCCTCTTTTACGGCAATCCCGGGCTGGGCAAGACCACCCTGGCCCAGATCATGGCTTCCGAACTGGGCGTCAATCTGGTCTGCACCTCGGGGCCGGTGCTGGAGCGCAGCGGCGACCTGGCGGCCATTCTGACCAATCTGGGCCGCCACGACATCCTTTTTGTGGACGAAATCCACCGCATGCCCATTGCCGTGGAGGAAGTGCTCTATCCGGCCATGGAGGATTTCAAGCTGGATCTGGTCATCGGCCAGGGCCCGGCGGCCCGCACGGTGAAGATCGACCTGGAGCCCTTTACCCTGGTGGGAGCCACCACGCGCATGGGCCTGATCTCCTCGCCCCTGCGGGATCGCTTCGGCATCGTGGCCCGGCTGGAATATTACAGCCCCGCTGACCTGGCCCGGGTGGTGCGACGCACGGCGCGCATTCTGGGCGTGGAGGTGACCCCGGAAGGCGCGGAGGAGATCGGCCGCCGCGCGCGCGGCACGCCGCGTATCGCCAACCGCCTGTTGCGCCGGGTGCGGGATTTCGCCCTGGTCCACGGCAACGGACAGGTCACGGGCGGGGAAGCCTCCTCCGCTCTCAAGCGCATGGATGTGGACGAGCACGGCCTGGACCAGATGGACCGCAAGCTGCTGGAAGTGCTGATCACGCACTACGACGGCGGGCCTGTGGGCATTAAAACCCTGGCCGTGGCCTGCTCCGAGGAAGTGCGGACCATTGAGGACATTTACGAACCCTACCTGATCCAGTGCGGCTTTCTCAAGCGCACGCCGCGCGGCCGCATGGCCACGGCCAGGGCATACAAGCATTTGAAATTGCTGCTCTCCTGAACTACCAGTGTCGCCAATGAAGAAAAAGAATCCTGTCCGGCGTTACGCCGGTTTTTGCGTCGCTTCCTTTATCATGGCTATGGGTATCGCCCTGGTCACCAACGCCAACCTGGGCACCACGCCCATCACCAGCCTGCCGTTCGCCTTGGGCGCCATTTTTTCGCTCAGTCTGGGCGCGGCCACTTTTCTGCTTAATATCCTGCTTGTGGCCGCCCAGAAGCTTCTGCTCTGGAAGGAATTTTCCGTCTTGCATCTTTTGCAGCTTCCGGCGGTGCTGATGTTCAGCGTGTTCATCGACCTCTGCATGTGGCTGACCCGGCCTCTGATTACCGACGTCTATCCGCTGCAGATATTGCTCTGCCTGGTCGGCTGCGCCGTGCTGGGCTTGGGCGTCAGCCTGGAAATCGTCAGCGACGCCACCGTGCTGCCCGGCGAGGGCGTCGTCATCGCCATCGCCTACCGCACACGGAAGATTTTCGGCAACATCAAGATGCTTTTTGACCTTTCCCTGGTGGCCGTGGCCGCCGGTCTGGCCTTTGCCGTCCTGCACACTGTGGTGGGTCTGCGCGAGGGCACGGTGATCGTCGCCGTGCTGACCGGCTTCTGCGTCCGCTTTTTCTCCCGCTGGACGCGCCATCTGACGCCCTTTTTCCACGGCAGAAAACTGATTCGGCATTGAGAGGGGGCGGATATGATCATCACGGTTCTGGATGGCGAGTTTTCCGTCTGCCAGGTGCATAGCCTGAAACACATTGATTTTACGGATGATTTTATCTTTGTGGGCAAGACGGATCGGGAGCTTTCTCTGGTTTGCCGGACTGCGGCCGCGCCGGACGACGCCCCGGCCCGCGAGGACGGCTGGAAGGCCTTTCGCATTGAAGGCACGCTGGATTTTTCCCAGGTGGGCGTGCTGGCCGAACTGTCCGGGTTGCTGGCGCGTTGCGGCATCAGCATCTTCGCCGTATCCACTTACGCCACGGATTATATTCTGGTGAAGCGCGAGAAGCTTGCCGAGGCTCTGGCCGCCTTGAAGCGGGCGGGCCACGAGTCGGCCTGAGACGGGGCTGCGCCGCTTCCGGCCGCCCGGCCTGTCCGCGTCACAATTCTCTCTGATTCCGACCCCATTGAGGAGGCCGCCCTGTAATGCTCTATCTGCCTGCCTTTGTACTTTTTTTATATCTGTTTTTCCGGCTGGTGCTGCCGTCGGGCCTGAGCCGCGCCGGTAAGGCTGCGGCCGGAGCCGCGCTTTTTCTTGCCTCGCAGGAATACCTTTTGAACGGTTTTTTTTTCGGCGGGCTGTCCGCGCCTAATCTGCCGTCGTGGGTGTTGATGCTTCAGGGCTGGCTGTTCAGCAGTCTGCTTTTTCTTTTCGCGCTGACGCTGATCCGGGATATTGTCCGCTTGGGAGTTCGGTTCGTTCGTTGGGCGGGGCACGCCTTGCGGCGGGAGAAGCGGCAAAGCCCTGTTTTTTCTTCCGGCAGGCGGCGTTTTCTGGCTTCGAGCCTGGCCGTCGCTCCGGCTTCCGTTCTGGGCCGCGCCTCGCTGGCGGGTCTGGTTCTGGCCCCCACGGCCTATGGCGTCCATGAAGCCGTGGTCGTTCCCGAGGTCCGGCAACGGGAAGTCATTCTGCCCCGGCTGCCTGCGGCTCTGGACGGCCTCAGGCTGGCGCAGATCAGTGATCTGCATGTGAGTCCGCTGCTGGGCAGGGAGTGGGTCAGGGCCGTGGTGGACAGGGTCAACGCCCAGGCGGCGGATGTGGTGGTTCTGACCGGGGACATGGTGGACGGCTTGCCCGCGGCGCGCGCGGAAAGCGTGGCGGAACTGCGCCGTCTGCGCGCCCGGCACGGCGTGCTGGCCTGCGCGGGCAACCACGAATATTACAGCGGGTTCAAGGCCTGGACGGAGATTTTTCCCGATCTGGGCATGAGCATGCTGCTGAACAACCATCAGGTGCTCGGGATACGCGGGCATGAACTGGTGCTGGCCGGGGTCACCGATCCGGTGGCCGCCCGTTTCAACCTGCCCGAACCGGATCTGGCGGCGGCCCTGGCCGGAGCGCCGGACGGGGCGGTGCGCATTCTGCTTGACCACAGGCCGGGCAATGCCGCGCGCAACGCCCGAAACAGGATGGATTTGCAGCTTTCCGGCCATACCCACGGCGGCCACGCGCCGGGCCTGAGCACCGTGGTGGCCCTGTTCAACAAAGGCTATGTGCGGGGCTGGTACCGGGTTGCGGGCATGCCGCTGTACGTCAGTTCCGGCGCGGGCCTTTGGAACGGCTTTCCCCTGCGCGTGGGCGTGCCCTCGGAAATCGCGCTCATCACCTTGCGCTGCGCCGCCGCACGGCCTGCCTGAACGCGAAGCCGGATATGAAAAGGGCGGCGGCTAAAGCCTCCGCCCTTTTCATATCTGCCGGATCAGTCGCCCATCTTCCACGCTTTTACATCCGTCCGGCGCGTGAGGCGTTGAGCACGGCCAGCAGGGCCACGCCCACATCCGCAAAGACCGCTTCCCACAGGCCGGAAAGGCCCACGATGCCCAGGGCCATGAATAATCCCTTGATGCCTAGGGCCAGGATGATGTTCTCCCAGACGATGCGCCGGGTGCGCCGGGCGATGCGCAGCAGTTCCGGCAGGCGCTGGGGGTTGTCGTCCAGGATGACCACATCGGCGGTTTCAATGGCCGCTTCAGCGCCCAGGCCGCCCATGGCCACGCCCACCCCGGCGGTGGCCAGCACCGGCGCGTCGTTGATGCCGTCGCCCACCATCAGGGTATGGCGCGCGGGTCCCAGCGCTTCCAGGGCGCTGGCCTTGTCCTCGGGCAGCAGGTCGGCCTTGAGCACATCCAGCCCCAATTCCTTTGCCACGGGCCTGGCCTGGCTTTCGCGGTCGCCGGTGAGCATGGCCAGCACGTCCACGCCCAGGCGGCGCAGGGCTTCCAGCGCGCCGGGAGCCTGCGGCTTGATCCGGTCCGACACCACCAGCGCGCCCAGCGCGCGGCCGTTGCGGGCCACCTGTACTACACTGCCGGGCATGTCCACCGGCAGGGGCGTAATGTCATGGGCCTCCAGCAGGGCCGCATTGCCCGCCAGCAGTTGCGCGCCGTCGGCGGTCACTTCCACACCCTTGCCCGCGATTTCACGCATGTCCGTGATGGCGCCGCCGTCAGGGGCGCTGCCCGCCGCCTGGGCGGCGCGCAGCACGGAGCGGGCGATGGGGTGGTTGGAGCGGCTTTCGGCCAGGGACGCGGCGGCCAGCAATTCCTCGCGGCTGACGCCGGGCGCGGGCAGCACGGCATTGACCTCGAACACGCCTTCGGTGAGGGTGCCGGTCTTGTCAAAGGCGGCCACGCGGATGTCGCGCAGGTTGTCCAGCACCGCGCCGCCCTTGATCAGTATGCCCCGGCGCGACGCCGCGCCGATGCCGCCGAAGTAGCCCAGCGGGATGGAAATGAGCAGGGCGCAGGGGCAGGAAATGACCAGCAGCACGAGGGCGCGGTAAATCCATTCCTGAAAACTTCCCAGCCCGAAAAGCGGCGGCAGTACGGCCACCAGCAGGGCCAGGCCGCTCACCGCCGGGGTGTACCAGCGCGCCAGACGGGTGATGAAACGCTCGGTGGGAGCCTTGCGCGCGGCGGCGTTTTCCACCATTTCCAGAACACGGGCGATGGAGGACTCCGCGAAGGGGGCCGTCACTTCCACGGTCAGCGCGCCGTTCAGGTTGATGGTTCCGGCATGGACCTGTCCGCCGGGAACCATGCGCACAGGCACGGATTCGCCGGTCAGGGGCGAGGCGTCCACCTGGGATTCGCCTTCCAGCACTTTGCCGTCCAGCGGAATTTTTTCGCCGGGCCGGACCAGAATGCGGCTGCCCGGTCCCAGAGCCTCGGGGCTCACGTCACGCGTGGCGCCGTCGGCCAGCATTTCGTGGGCCGTGGTGGGACGGGCCGCCAGCAGAGCCTTGACGGAACGGCGCGAATTACCGGCAGCGCGTTCCTGCATAAATTCGCCGATGCGGTAAAAAAGCATCACGCCCACAGCCTCGGGCAACTGGCCCAGGGCGATAGCCGCGATGGTTGCGCCGCCCATCAAAGTGAATTCATTAAAAATATCTCCGCGTGCGATATTGCGCAGCATCTGACGGAGCACGTCGTAGCCGCAGAGCGCGTAGGGCAGCACATAGCAGAGGCCTGTCACCAGCCAGACCGGCAGAAAGGTTTCCAGCCAAGCGTCCGCCAGCATACCCACGGCGAAAAGCACGGCGGAAACGCCCATGAGCAGCAGTTCCCGGCGTTCGCCGCCGACCTCATGTTCGTGATCGTGATCCTGGCCGGAGCAGGCGGTGCAGGAGCAATGGTGGTCGTCAATACTGCAGGTATTACACATGGTTCTTTCTCCCGGAGCGGACGTGTTGGTTTTCCGCGTCCTGCGCGTCGCAGGTGGCGGCGGGAATATGCTTTTGTTCCAGAAAGGCGTGGATGTTCTTGTTGTGGAAGATGCCCGGCAGGGCGGCGGCGTCCTGCAATATCTGCGGGGTGTCGGCCAGTTCTTTTTCCAGCCAGATCAGGGCGTCGCGCACGCTGGGCGTGGGATTTTCCGGCAGGCGGTAATAGACCCAGCGGCCTTTCTTAATATTTTCAATTAGTCGGGCCTGCCGCAGCAGGAAGAGATGCTTGGAGGTGGTCGAAGCCGCCAGACCCAGCAGTGTGGTGACTTCGCAGACGCAGAGAGGGCGGTGGCGCAAGGCCATGAGTATGCGGACGCGGCTCTCGTCCCCCAAGGCGCGGACCAGATTGAGAAAGTTGAACATGAGCATCTCCGTTGCCGGTCAACGGGTTGCGGCCGGTCTTTAGCAGATGAATATCTTTTTCAATTCGTTCTGAAGCGAAATATAGGAAAGCTTGCCTGATATGTCAAGCATGTTTCGCCAGATAACGAAATATACTGCGCGCGGGGCCTCTCTTCGCCTGCCCGCTACCCCTTGTTTTATGCGGATTTTCGGGCAAGATGACAAGTTAGTGAGGAAAATTTTACAAAAAGGCGTTGACAGGGAGAGGGCGTCTGGATATCTTCCACTTCCCGCGACTGAACAACAACTTTTGACCGCAGCGAAAAAAATGTTCGCGAAACGAAAAAAAGTCGTT